>NZ_JAWJZB010000001.1:0-299813 GCF_032970865.1 Veillonella absiana
GTAAAATGTACTTGGGTCATGTAACGTCCTCCTGGGTATGTTTTTGTGGTTAAAAACATTGTACCGTAAAAAGGGCTGTTACATGGCCTTTTAACTTTTACACAATTATATGGACTTTATCTTTACATCTGTCTATTCTATTATATATAATTATATATATAAATATATTAGTTATTTTGTTTGTGTTTTAAAGGAGACTATTATGATACTTAATAATTTAAAAAAACTGGCAGCTGTCACATCTATTACGGCGATTTGTCTTGTAACCCCTAATATTGCCTTAGCTGATGGGATGCAACCTTCCGAAATTCATACATCAGGTTCTGCTAGCCGTACAATGGCCCCTACCTATGCCACTCTTAGTTTAGGAATTACTACAACAGACGGTAGTGTAAATACCGCCAAAATGGCCAATGATCGTGTCATGAGTAACATTATTGCAAACCTTGCAGGCCTAGGTATCGCGAAGAAGGATATTTATACGTCTAACATCAGTATCAATCCACAATATAACTATGATAATGGTAAACGTATATCACAAGGCTATACTATTACTAATACCGTTTCTATTAAAATTAATGACCTAGATAAGGTTGGGCCAGTTATTAACACAGCTGTTAATAGTGGGGCTACGGATATTCATTCCCTCAATTTTGAAAGTGACGTGAGCCAACAACTTAGTGACTCTTTAACAACGGAAGCTATTTCCAACGGTCGTCACAAAGCAGAAGTCATGGCAGCCGCCCTCGGCCGTACACTAGGACCAGTTAAATCCGTTTCCCTTATGTCTACACAAACAAGCTCTCTTGATGAAAACTACGGATCACCACGACTCTACAAAGCCATGGCTATCTCCTCCTCTACACCTGTAGAAAAAGGAACACTTATCGTATCTCAAGACGCAGATATAGTATATTACTTACAATAAATTCATTTCCTGAAAAACTCAAACACCCACATATCATTTCGCAATGACCTTCGACTTCGTCGTCAGGAGCAAGAAATGATATGTGGGTGTTCTGTTCTTTATTTTTTTGTTTCGGGCACTACACCCTCGTGCACAGCCACAATTCCACCAGTTAACTCTGTATACACAGCTTGTTCAAAACCGATGTCCTGCCAGATTTTTAGGATTTCAGTTTGATGTGGATATCGCCGTAATGATTCCGGTAGCCACGCATAAGAAGAGTTGTCCTTACTCATTTTACCTATTATTGGTAAAATATAGGTGAAGTAGAAATAGTATAACTGCTTAAAACCAAACATCGTTGGTTTAGCAAGTTCTAATACCACAACCTTACCACCTGGTTTTACAACGCGTTGCATTTCTTTCATAACTTGTTTAATGTCTGGTACATTTCTCATGGCAAAACCGCTCATAGCTGCATCAAAAGTATTATCTGCATACGGTAATGACATAGCATCGCCTTGTACCAAATTAACTCGCTCTAATAAACCGGCTTGTTCAAGGCGGATTTCACCTTGAGCTAACATCTCTGCATTAAAATCTAAAGCCTCTACCTTAAGACTTGGAACTTGTCGCAACGCTTCCTTTGTAAACACACAAGTACCACAGGCTAAATCCAACACGCGATCACTAGCTTTCAAATTCATACGTTGCACTGCAAATTTACGCCAAAAATAATCTTGCCCAAAACTCAATACAGTATTCATAACATCATAATGTTTAGCAATATTAGAAAACACACCTTGTACAAAGTATTCTTTTTCTTCAAAACTTTTAAACTCTTTTTTCACTGTTTTGCCTCAATCTCATATTTATCAAAATATCTTAATACCACTATAGTAATTCATTTCCTCTACTTAAGCAGTACTTATTATACTATATCATTACAAATTAATACCGACTTAAGGACCTCTACCCTTAATCGGAAAAATTATTATAGATATATATTATATACTATAATCTAATATTCTTGCATCTATTATTATTCTTGCATCTATTATCTAAAATAAATAATATAGCTCCATATAGCTCCATTCCATGGATACTATATCTATACAAAATTATATATTGCCATTCTAAGGTGTTCGTTGTATAATGACACATGTCTTTTCTAAAGGGATGATAATCCTAACATACACATTTCTACTGTGTGCGTGCTACTAGCGTTTACCTCTTTAGATATTGTGTTGTGTATTTCTATTTAAGTAATGGAGACTTATATGAACGGAATTATTAAATCCATCAACAGAGTCAGCCTAATCCAACAAATCATTATTGGTTTGATTATCGGTATTTTGGCGGCCCTATTCGTTCCTGAATTTGCAAAGGAACTTTCATTATTAGGCGTATTATTCGTAGGTGCATTAAAAGGAATTGCACCATTACTAGTATTCTTCTTGGTAATGGCTGCCATCAGTAAACATCGCTCTGGTCAAAAAACTGGTATGACGAATGTTATTGTATTATATTTACTCGGTACGTTTACTGCCGCAGTTCTAGCAGTAGTCGTAAGCTGGATGTTCCCAACAACACTAAACCTTGTAACCTCTGCTGCTGATGCAAAACCACCTGAAGGGATCGCCCAAGTTCTTACCACTGTATTAAAAAATGTCGTAGATAATCCTGTACATGCCATTATGACTGGTAACTACATTGGCATTCTGGGTTGGGCTCTTATGCTTGGCAGCGCGCTTCGACATGCGCCAACTACTACAAAGGAAGTTATCGAGCATATATCAGCCGCTGTAGCCACAGTAGTAGGCTGGGTTATTCGCTTCGCTCCGCTTGGCATCATGGGCTTAGTCGCAGATTCCATCGCTACTAGTGGTCTTGACGCACTACTTGGCTATGCAAAACTACTCGTAGTCTTACTTGGTTGCATGATTTTCGTAGCTCTTGTGGTAAATCCACTTTTAGTATTCATTTACCTTCGTCGTAATCCATATCCATTAGTATTCAAATGTCTTCGAGAATCTGCAGTATACGCATTCTTTACACGTAGCTCTGCTGCTAATATCCCTGTAAATTTGGATTTAGCTCGTCGTTTGAAATTAAATCCTGACATGTACTCTGTATCCATTCCATTAGGTGCAACGATTAATATGGCTGGTGCAGCGATTACGATTACAGTAATGTCCTTAGCCGCTGCTAATACATTAGGTATTCACCTTGATATTCCAACTGCTATCTTATTGAGCATCATCGCAGCTATTGGTGCCTGTGGTGCTTCTGGTGTGGCTGGCGGTTCCCTCTTGTTGATTCCATTAGCGTGCTCCCTCTTTGGCATTTCCAATGACGTGTCTATGCAGGTTGTAGGTGTTGGTTTCATCATCGGCGTTCTTCAAGACTCCACAGAAACAGCACTCAACTCCTCCACTGACATCCTATTCACTGCTACTGCAGACTATGCAAAACGTGGCTATCACGAGGATTGGGAATAATATAATAGTAATGATGATACACACTTTGGTGAAAGTGACAAAATAACACCACCTCAAGCTAGCCTGAGAAACTAGCAATGAGATAAAAGAGATAGAACAAAGCCCGTAAAGGAAACACTGAATTTCCTTTACGGGCTTATTTTAATTTGTTTTCATATACCGCATATGGACATTCATATTAGGATTAATAGCCCGGATACAGGCCACCATTACCTTCCGCACATCTGCCTCAGTAGTTTGATTACAAAATGGTACTGTCATCATAAAATCAAGTTGCTTATCTGTATCACTTCTTTCACTAATACGTACATCATGAACCTCTGCTTTTTCATCAAAGGCCTTCGCAATTTGATTGAGTCGATCCGCCCATTCTTGAGTCACTTTATCAAGCACCAATGGATCCATATGGGTTGTTAAATGAATATTTAATTTACGATACATACCTCGTTCAATACTATCAAGTAAATTATGACTATCCATAGTACTCATATTAGCATCTACTTCAACATGAATACTTGCATATTCATGGCCCGGTCCATAGTCATGAATTAATAAATCATGTACACCCAATACTCCTGGATAATTTTTTACAAAGGTTTTGATTTCATTTACACGAGCCTTTGAGGGTTCATAACCCATAATTCGGTTCGCCCCTTCCAGTAAGATACGAATGCCTGCCCACCCAATTAGGGCTGCCACAAACAACCCCAAATACCCATCAATATGAACATCAAGGTATTCACCCACTACTAATCCTATAGCAATAACAGCGGTGTCCATTACATCCGACAAACTTTCCTTACCATTAGCTACCAAAATAGGCGAATCTATATCTTTTCCGATAGCCTGTAAGAAAGAGCTCAACCAGAACTTTAATCCTATAACACCAAGCATAACAGCCAGTGACACAAAAGAAAATGCTACTGGTTCTGGATTAAAAATACGATGTACAGATTCAATACCAAGTTGCACTGCTACGACAAAAAGAATCAAGGAAAAGCCAATAGATAATAAATACTCCATTCGGCCATGACCATACGGATGCTCTGCATCTGGCTTTGCATCGGATAATTTGAAACTAATTAATGTTAATAGAGATCCCCCTGCATCGGCTACAGTATGAACTGCATCACTAACCATAGCAATAGAACCTATAAGTAATCCCACCACAAGTTCCATGACACAAATCAATACATTGACAATAACCCCAACAATGCCAGCCATACGCCCATAAACATAACGGATTCCTTGTTGATCCTTTCCCTTTGTTTTTATAAATAAACTTACCAAGAAGTTTTTCATTATATCCTCCACTGGACACCATACGATGAATTCTATTGGAAAATCATTATTCAATGATTACATTATACATCTTCGCGCCTTTATTATCAATTACTTATTTTAATTGATAATAAAGAAGATTCATATTAACACCAATTTTATAAAATATCACCAAATACTTCATCCATATCTACTTGTTTTCATCGCCAAGAGTATCTCATTAAAATTTATATTTATTTTTTTCAATATATGGTATACTAATATCATAAATAATGAGAACCAATGTACAGGTGTACTACTTTTAGTATTCAAAAAAGAAAGGATCAACTATGAAGCAATATGATGTAATTGTAGTTGGCACCGGTGGTGCTAATATTGTAGTAGACGCAGCACAACGCAAAGGTCTACGAATTGCTCAAATCGAAAAAGGAAAATTTGGTGGCACATGCCTTACACGCGGATGTATTCCAACCAAGGTTATGGTTACGGCAGCCAATGCTGTTCGTGAAGTAGAAGATTTCAAAAAAATCGGTATCCAAGTAGGCCCTGCGACCATCGACTGGGATGTCATGAGTAAACGAGTTTGGCACATGATTGACGAACACAAAGATATCTATAAATATTACAACGCCTTCGATAACGTTGATGTATATCGTGGTGTAGCAACATTCCTTGAGGACAAGGTAATGCAAGTGGCATTGAATGACGGCACTGTATCTGAACCAATTACAGCACCTATCATCGTCCTCGGCACTGGTGGTTATTCCAAAATTAATGATATCCCTGGTCTTGAGGAGGCTGGCTATCTCTCTAGTGAAAGTCTCTTCGGCGATAAATATCCAGAAAAGCCATTCAAAAGTTTAGCTATCATGGGTGGTGGTCCTATCGGTACTGAATTCGGTCACGTATTCGCTACTGCTGGCACAGACGTTCATTTGATTCAACACAATATACGTTTACTCCCTAAAGAAGATGCAGAAATCTCTGCACACATCTATGAAAATTTAACACACCAAGGTCTCCACGTATATCTTAACCAAGAACCTGAAGAAGTACGCGTAGAAAATGGTGAAAAAGTTGTAGTCATTCGCGATCGTGCTACAGGTGAAGTACAAGAAATCCGCGCTGAAGAAATCTTGATGGCGTCTGGTATCAAACCAGCTGTCGAAGAACTACATTTAGAACGTACCAACATTGAACAAAAACGCGGCGGTTGGATTCGTACGAACGAATTCCTTGAAACCTCTGTGGAAGGCGTATATGCCATGGGCGACGTAAATGGGGAAGCTCCATTCCGTCACAAAGCAAACTATGAAGCGGACATCTTGGCACACAATTTATTCGTTGCAGAATCCCCTGATGATTTCCGTTGGGCTCGTTACGATGTGGTACCAGCCGTTACTTTCACCTATCCAGAAGTAGGCCACGTTGGTCTCACCGAACAAGAAGCAAAAGAAAAAGGCTATAATGTGGGAGTGGGTAAAAACCATTACTCCAGCACGGCAAAGGGTTTTGCTATGGGCCTTAACCCAGGTGATGCTGATGACGGTTTTGTTAAAATCGTTGTAGATAAAGATACGAATAACATCCTTGGTATTCATGTTATCGGACCTCAAGCGTCCATCTTGTTCCAGCCATATGTAAACTTGATGAATAGTGGTACTACAACATTACAAGCCATCAATGAAGATATTGCATCTGAAACAACAAAAGCCCTTCGTGCAAAAGGACTCACTCGCAATATGGATCCACACTCTGTCATCACCGTTGGTGAAACTATGAGCCCTCATCCATCTTTAATTGAGGTTATTATGTGGACACAAGTATACTACGAAAATCGTTGGTAATAGATGATATGCAAAATCCCAGCATCAATCGGTGCTGGGATTTTATCTGTATCAAGTTTTTTATCTGTACAAGTTATAGAAAAAACGCAGTGCCCAGACGGCCCTGCGTTTTTTAGTATAGTGATTCATTAATTATCAATTAGTCTACCACTGGAGGTAATACTTTTGGTCTTGTTTTGGATACGAAAGAACCATCCTTTGCATTAATCAATACGTTTTGGCTATAACCACCTTGATGAACTAATACAGTGTATGTTACTTCACCTTTTTCAGCTACAATTTTCCAACCTTTAGATACTGCGTCTTCACCAAGAGCATCTACAGCTTTTTGTTGTGCTTCAGCTGGAGAAATAACAGAATCTTTATTAAAGATTCGTTGAGGTATATTTTTGGGTTTGCCCCCCATTTTTTCATTGCTTGTTTTACCAGTAATGATGTCAATGTTCATGTGCATTGTGTTATTTACACTGTATCCAGTAACTTTATACACATATTTAAGGTTCTCTGTATTTAATTCCACAGAGTGCAATGCTGCATTAGGGAATCTATTTTGAAAGATTGTGCCAATTTGGCTCATCGTCATAACAACGGATTGGCCATCTTTACGATTTAACGTCATAGTAGCGTCTGTATCTGGGTTTACTTTACGAGCTTGTACATCTGTTGGTGTTCCTACCGCAAAAAATCCACAAGTTAGTGCGCCCACAACTAACATAGATGCTAATTTCTTATTCATTATTAATCCTCCTAAACACGTTGGATATTGCTTTCACAGGAATTGCGTTCACACGAAGACCATCCTATTATACCTTCATAAACAGTGATGAAACGATATTGTTATTAAGGTATTCACAAAATTGTATATCTAAGTATACCACATGTTCTATTAATACAAAATGAAGCTCTATAAAATTCGTTCATTCTATGGTTTTCTAATAATACCATACCCAAGGTACAGATTAATGTATCAATTAATATACCAATCAATAAATCATTTAATATACCTATCTCTAGGTGTATCAAAATAATGATGTATCATACGGTTTAGATAATCGCTTATCTACATCCTCCATCAAGAGTTTGTAGATTGTTGCCACTAATGGTACACCTGCAATCATGCCAACTACACCATAGAGACTGCCCCCAACAATAACGGCGGCAAACACCCATAATCCTGGCAAGCCTACGGAATTGCCTACGATTTTTGGATAAATAAAATTGCTCTCAATTTGATGTAGTACTTCAAGGATAACTACATAAATGAAAGCCTCCATAGGGCTGACGGTGAGTAAAATGATAGCCCCCATGACACCACCAATATAGATACCGAGTAGTGGAATTAATCCAGTAAGGCCGATAACACAAGCAATCGTCAATGCATAGGAGATATTGAACAATGCCAATGTAATCCCCACTAAAACACCGAGTACCAGCGCATCCAAAAACTGCCCAACAAAGAAATTACTAAATGTATCAATAGCCACTCGACCTACATAAGCGCCTTGTTCTACCCGTTTATCTGGTAAATAAGCACATAGAATACGTTTCGTCTGAGTCAATAACCGCTCTTTATCGAGCAACATGTAAATAGCGAAAATGAGTCCAATAATAATATTGAAAGTCCATTCTACCACAGAGCCCATGGCGTTAACAATGTAAGTACCACCTTTTGTTCCCCATTGTTTTAACTCGCCAATCATGGAACCCCCGTTAAGAGTATTTATAATAGCTTGGTTTCCAAAATCCGGCAACATAGTAACGTAACTGGATACCCAGCTTTCAAAATCATTATATAAAGTAGGCAAAGCTGTTACGATAATGCTCAATGAATGAACCAGTTGTGGTATTGCCATTCTAGCAATGACATAAAGAATTAACCCAATCGTCAGTAATGCCAATGTTAAGCATAAGGGACGTCGTAATTTAGCTTTCCATCCTGCGGTAGCATTTGGTAATATAAATCGCTCATAGCGCACAATCAAAATATCTAGTACAAAAGCTATGCAGGCCCCCACCACAAGTGGTACAAAGGCCTCTAATGTTTTCCCTAACCATGATGTAATGTCAGAAATACGTAAGGCAATCATAACCATAATACCGGCCAGAATAATAGCGGCGATAATCTGTTTATAATGTTTCACTCGGACCATAGGCGTTACCGTTTTCCACTAATCATAGCATCAATACTGAATCGACCTGGACCAGCTAAAAATAACATCAAGAATCCTACGCCCACCTCAATTGGATAGATCCATTTCATCATGCCATTGTCCATTTGGAAGAGAAATGCAAATAACATAGTAATGGCCACGCCTAAAGCACCTAAGCGAGTAAATAAACCAATACATACTAAGACGCCACCAATAATTTCAGTCAAGGCCGCTAATGTGCCAAAAATAAAGAACCCTTCATGAATCCCCACATTGGCAACAGCGGACCCCACAGTTGTTAATGTGGCTTCACCGCCTTGCATTTTAGCTAAGCCGTGCATGAAAATACACGCACCGATGACAAGTCGATATACCAATAAGCCTAGATCTTGATTACCAAATAAATTTCTAGTCAACAATGACATAGTCTATTCCTTTCTACACATTCTCAAAAATCCATAGTATATAAATTCTACCGTTCATAAGAATAATTACTGCTATCAAATGAGCAACCATAATCAGTAAATTTCCATTCAATGCAGAATAATAGCATTATATACATATGTAATAGTATACCATATATAAGCTATATAATATAAGAATTTTAGAGCATTGCCGAGTTCTAACTCACGAGCTTGATAATAAAAAAACCGCCCTCAAAGAGGACGGTTTTTTTATGTTATATCCTAGCTTGTATAGCTACAGATTAACGGTTAACGTAAACGTCTACACGACGGTTGTTAGCTTTACCTAGAGCGGAGTCGTTAGTGGAAGCTGGTTTGTTTTCGCCATTAGCGATACCAACTAAACGATCAGCGGAGATGCCGTTGTTAACAGCGTATTGAGCTACGTTTTGAACACGACGTTCGGACAATTTTTGGTTGTAATCGCTGGAAGCGTCGGAGTCAGTGTTGCCCAACAATTTAATTTTAGCTGTAGGGTAAGCATTAGCTGCTGTTACCATAGCTTCTAAGTTACCTTTTTGGTCTGCACGAGGTACATCTTGGTCAACATCAAAGTGGATGGATTGTACATAGTAGTCCAATTTAGGTGTTGCGTATACAGGTTGTTCCACAACTGGAGCTGGAGTGTATACAGGAGCTGGAGTTACCATTGGTTCTTCTTCAGTAGAACCACCGAAACGGTAGGACAAGCCTACAACAGCGCCTTTGAAGGATGCGTTTTGGTCGTCGTTGATTTCAGTATTGATGTAACGGTAGCCAGCGGATAAATCCAAATCTTCAGTGATGCCATAGCCTAAGCCTGCTTCCCAGATTGTAGTGGATTTAGTACCTACAGCTGCTTTACCATAAATATCCAATTTGTCAGTAAGGTTAGCTTTTGCAATTACACCTAATTGAGCGATGTTGTTAGTATCTTCAAAATCATCGCCACTTAGACGGCCCCAACCACCATATACTGCAAAGTTTTTATTCAAGGATTGAATTACATTAACTTCATGCATTTTGTTATCAGAAGTCAATTCATCATCTTCTTTTACATTTAAACCATGGTAAGCATATTGAAGAGCAGTTTTATCACCTAAAGCGTAAGTCAAACCACCATCAAAGTTCCATTTATGACCTGCATCAATAGATTCGTCAGTTACATCGTAATCGATAGCAGATGCACCCAAATCTAATTGGAATTCGCCTTTGTTGAATTGTGTTTGTGGAGTTGCACCAGCAATGGAAATACCCATAGCCGCAACAGCCAATAATGCTAATAATTTCTTGTTCATAATATTTTTCCTCCAATGTGAATATGAGCCCATTCTCTAAGGTCGCTCATATCTTAAATCTTAGAATATACTCATAATACACTCTTTTACAAAAAAATTCAATATGCTATTAACAAGTTCATTAAACTTTCATATAAACTGTAAGTTTTTCTACAAATTTATAACAAATCTTCTATGTAAATTTTTTTTACAATTAGAACTTATTCCTTTACATAGTGACGCCTATTAGTCCTCATCGTTAGAGAACCAACCGCGATGAACAATGGCCGCAATCGCTGCGCCTACCAATGGCGCTACGATAAACAACCATACTTGGGACAAAGCCTCACCCCCAAGGAATACCGCGGGGGACAAACTACGTGCAGGGTTAACCGATGTACCAGTCAATGGAATGCCAATCAAATGAACCATAGTTAATGTAGCACCAATCACAATACCGGCGATAGAAGATGTCTTTTCACTAGAGGTTACCCCCAAGATCACAAGTACAAATACGAAAGTTAAGAATGTTTCTACTACGAATGCGCCCCCCATATTTAGGCCGACTGCACTAGCAGTACCATAACCATTGGCACCAAGGCCTTTTAAGGTGTTAGAGCTAGAAACGATAAATTGTAACAACCCAGTACCTGCAAAAGCACCAATAATTTGAGCGATTACATAACCACCAAAATCTTTTGCATCCATACGCCCTGCCATGAATACACCGAGAGATACTGCTGGATTAACATGACAACCAGAAATGTGGCCGATTGCATAGGCCCCAGCTACAATTGTTAAACCGAATGCCAATGCAATGGCCATGACACCCACAAAACTACCTGCAATACCCGCTGTCAAACCACTGGTGACAACGGCAGTACCAGTACCAAAAAATACTAGAATCATGGTACCAATAAATTCTGCAACATATTTGTTCATTACTGAACCTCCTTAATAAAATTATATATACCTGCAATAACTGCATAGAATACTATACTCCCCTTTACTGCATAGAATACTATACTCCCCTTTTATGAACATAAGATGTAAACTTCCTTACAATTTGATGGCTTATTATTAGGCTTGTTATTAGGCTTGTTATTAGGCTTGTTATCAGATGATTTTGTGATATTCTTCACTTAATATTCTATAGAATTTATCGTATAATAAAATGCATAACATCTAATCTTCATTTATTAGCATCCCTATATGTTGTCACCCGAATATATTACATCCATTAAGGAGGACCTATGTCACGCACAGCCTACATCATCCGCCACATCAACTTCGAAGACTTTGGTATTCTCGAGCCAGTACTAATCAATCTAGGCTACATCGTGACCTATCTCGATGCACCATTATTGGACTTCTCAGCCTATAATCCAACGTCGCCAGACTTGCTAGTAGCCTGTGGTGCCCCAATTGGTGCCTATGATGAAAGCACCTACCCATTCCTCATCACTGAAATGGACTTTATTAAAGCTAGATTAGATTCCAAGAAACCAATCCTTGGAATTTGCCTTGGCGCTCAATTAATGTCCCGCATTCTTGGTGGCTCTGTGGCCCCAATGACACATGGGAAAAAAGAAATTGGATTTAGCACGCTCACACTGACATCTGCGGGAGAAAGCTCGCCCTTACAATTTTTATCTAATGTCCCTGTACTCCATTGGCACGGTGATGAATTCCAAATTCCACCAACATCCACTCGTTTAGCAGAAACAGACCTCTGCCATAACCAAGCCTATGCCATTGGCAACAATGTATTAGGTCTCCAATTCCATATGGAGGCGGATCCTAATAAAATTGAATCCTGGCTCGTAGGACATGCTAGCGAACTCAACAGTGCTGGTATAGATGTGTGCCAAATCCGTGCAGATGCAAAGAAATATGGTGATGCATTAACAGAGGCGGCCACCAAAACGTTCCACGCATGGCTCGCCCAATTGGACGCGTAAGTTGTGCTATGTTCCTATCACGCCCGCGACGTAAGAGACTGTGGCAGCCGATAATGTTTTATATGTTAACCCAGTGGCGATTTGAGCATCATGAAATGCCCTAGCTCTTAATATCTTTATACACAAATAAGAACCCCTATATATCTTTGCAGCGACATTGCGACGCAGGAAGCTCGGAGCTAAAAGATATATAGGGGTTCTGTAATTTTGCTAATATAATAATGGATGTTAGAGCTAGGGCCAGTATTAATGCTCAAATTCCCACACTTTCACAAATTAAACGATTTTATGCTGCCACTGCCCTTTCACAAAGCGAGCGTAGGAACATAGCAGTCGAATCGACTGATCGTTGAGAAGCGCCAACCACGCCCCTGCCAGTCCCCATCCAATAGTAATACATAATGTATAGGTCACAATCGGTCGAATAATGGCGATACTGATGAGGGAATATTTCATGATGTAATAAGTATCGCCTGCGCCTTTCAGCACCCCGGAATAAACTAGTTGCAACGCCTGTGGGAATGCAGCGAGCGCCATGATTCCCATCATACTACCAGACATAGCCACTACAGCCACATCGCGAGTATAGAGTTGTACGATATATGTACCAAGCAATATAAATATGAGTGCACTGACAATACCCACTATCCAGCCAATACGAGAGCCGATTCGACCGTAAGCCAGCGCCATATCTGGACGTTTATGACCGAGACTCTGTCCGGTATGAGACGCCCCAGCAAATCCAAGGCCCATAGCAAAATAGTAAAAAATATCCATGAGATTCATACACACATAATGAGCCGCTAATGCCGTAGCCCCCAGGGATGCTACAATCATTGTGTAGGTATACATACCGAAACGTTCAAAGAATTGTTCCCCTAAAGAGCTACCACCTACGTGATACACCGTATGCACAACTTCACGATTAAACTTCCAC
This sequence comes from Veillonella absiana, assembly GCF_032970865.1. Taxonomy (NCBI): domain Bacteria; kingdom Bacillati; phylum Bacillota; class Negativicutes; order Veillonellales; family Veillonellaceae; genus Veillonella; species Veillonella absiana. The sequence continues at coordinate 13,305 of NZ_JAWJZB010000001.1, forward strand.
GGCGCTTCGTGTTGTAATGTCAAAGTTTGGTCGCGCTTATTAATAACCCGAAACAATAGAGCTGCAATAAGGGCGCTGCTAAGCATTGTTGATATCCCCGCCCCCATAACACCTAGTTTAGGAAAGAATCCAATACCATAAATCAGGAAAAAATTCATCACCGTGTTCGCAATATTACCAATAACATTAGCCTTAAATATAACCTTCGTATTGCCATAACCAATGAGGGCGGCTCCCACAATTTGACTAAAGGACTGAAAAATTAACGCTATAACAATAAACTGACTATAATCGACAGCAGTTCCAATATAACTATCCTCTGCGCCAGTAAATCGCAAGATGTGCTCGATGCTAAAAAAACAAATGATGAGTAAAGGAATATAAAATAGCATAGTCATCATAATAGCTTGTTTTAATACGGAATTCATACCCGCATCGTCACCCTCGCCTTTACGACGTGCAATGATGGCTGTAATCGCTACGGACAGTGCTCGTACAAATACGAGCATAACCATTTCAGGCTGCCCCATGATTCCCACCGATGCTAGCGCCTCTGCACCAAGGGCCCCTACCATAGCCAAATCGATAGCCGTCATAAATTGTAACATCAACCCTTGCAATGTAGCAGGCCACGCGATTTTTAGGTATTTATCATATAATTCTTTTGTCGTGCCTATTGATCCCAATCGTTCTGCCTTAGGCAAAATATAATCGACTTGGAACCTTCGCAGTACGGCGTCAAACATAATATCCCCATTCACTCAATAACAATAACATACCCATACAGGTTCTAGTTAAATGAAAATCCATTTCATTTAAAATATTATCCCTATTATATCCAATATTTGATTTAATTTCCAGTATATATGAGTATCCATTCATATAAATATTTCATAATGAAAGCGCCCTCGGTTTAGAACTTAAACCGTAGGCGCTTTCATCACTATAGGAAAATTATTACTAGACTCTCTGGAATGTGCTGCTAGACGCTCTGGAATGTGCTGCTAGACTATCGGGCATTTACTGCTAGATAACACGTCCTTATATAACAGACCGCAATAATTCCGTTGTGTACTCCGATTTTGGATTGGTCATTACCGATTTTGTAGGTCCCGATTCAACTACAACACCATCGTTCATGATAAGGATTCGATCTGTCAACGAGCTCACTAAGGGTAAATCATGAGTAATAAAGATAATACTCATTTCATGCACCTCACGAAGATGTAATAAAATATCTACAATACGAGCCTGTACGAGTACATCAAGGGCTGACGTTGCTTCATCGCAGATGAGTATTTTCGGATTCACCGCAATGGCCCGCGCCAAGGCAGCACGTTGGCATTCACCACCACTGAGTTCATGGGGGTATTTTTTTATATAGGTGGCCGGTAATCCTACATCTCGTAGTGTTTCTATGACCAAGATAGATCGTTCTTCTTTGGATAAATCTCGCAGTTTACTAATAGCAGATTCAATGGATTGGCCTATGGTTTTACGAGGATCAAAGGACCCCACCGCATCTTGGAATACCATTTGAATATGGCTATAGGTATTACGACGAACACGCCCTTTCACATGAGAAATATCCATCGTCTCCAATAAAACTTCACCACTATCCATCGATTCAAGCCCCATAAGAATACTGGCAACGGTAGATTTACCACTGCCACTTTCACCAACGATACCGAGAATTTCTTGTTCCCCTACTGTGAAAGACACATCATTCACGGCTATTATTTGTTTGCCATCTTTCACAAAAGTTTTCGTCAAATGATTCACTGTTAATACATTACTCATGATACACCTCTGTGTCTCGTCCATCATGTGTATGAAGATTTCTATCATCATGACTATGGAATCCCATACCATCATGTGTATGACGACCTTGAGCATCGTGGTGATGATGACCATGCGCCTGATGAATCTGAGCTTGTTCCTTCGTCTCTATGGAGAATTTCAAATTAGATTTCGGCAATGGCCCATTTAATATAGGAACTGCCCCCAATAGAGCCTGAGTATACTCATGCTGAGGATGCTCCATAACGTCTGAGGTAGTGCCAGATTCTACAATACGCCCATCATGCATAACATACATCCGATGTGTAAACATAGCCGCCATATTAATGTTGTGCGTTACCAATAACAACGCCGTTCCATAAGCTTGACATAGTTCCAATAACTCTTGTAATACTTTTTTTTGCACCGTTGCATCTAGGGCCGCGGTAGGCTCATCCGCTAGCAGCAATTTTGGTTTCAACACCAGTGCTAGGGCTATGGCTACACGTTGTGCCATGCCCCCAGATAGTTCATGAGGATGGGCTGCCAAAATACGTCGGGGCTCTTGAAAGCCCATATGTGCTAACATTTGGCAAAAATCCTCAACCCCCTTATCTACGGGGACATGGTGCGCATCTAATAATTCCTTACATTGTGCCTGAATAGTACGCAATGGATATAAAGACATATAAGCCTGCTGGAATACGCGTGCAATCCCAGATCCCATCAAGGTACGACGTTCTGTTTCATTAATCTCACGTAAGTTCAAGCCATTGTATTGAATGGTCCCCTCTAAAATTTGTATCGGCGTCCCTTTCAACATCGTTATACTGTGTAATAATGTACTTTTACCGGATCCACTCCCACCTACTACACCGATGATTTCACCAGGTTGCACTGTTAGGTTAATATCGTGGAGAATTGGTGTAACAGTGCCCTCATCATTAATATATCCTGCATGGAGTACTTGTATATTCAATATTTCATTCATAATCTACAATCACTCCTTTTTTAAATCTTTCGTCATTTGGTAATAATCTGTTGGGGATGTGGCAAATCCGGTTATATGTTTAGACAAGCCTACGTAGGATGTATGGAATCCTAAGTAATTATAGGCCGCATCATTTAGTGCTTGTTCTTGAATATCATGAACGAGACGAATCTGCACAGCCTCCGGATTTCGCTGACTCAATTGATGTAACCATGTATCTACCTGTTCATTGTGATAATGTCCAAAATTAGCACTTCCCTTTTGTGACATCGTGTCATTTAAAAATGGATACGGTGAGCCTGTCGCGGTGGTAACCATAGCATAAATCCCCATTTCAAACTTGCCCGCCTTGAAGTAATTAGACTTTTCATGGGTATCAATAGTCATATCAATACCAATTTGTCGTAATTGTGACTGCATTTCGGTAGCAATATCTTGTATGGCCAAACGTTGATAAACACTCAAAACTATTTTTAATGGCTTCCCATATTTTTCCACTATGCCATCACCATTGGTATCTTGGTATCCATCTGCAGCTAAAATGGCACGCGCCTTAGTGGGATTATAGGTTGGCACTTGCAGATTACGTCCATTATACACAGTGAAATCCGGAAATGCTCCTTGCGTAGGGTACACACTGCCTTGCAATTGTTTAACCCCGATGGCTTCTTTATCGATACCATAAATCACGGCCTCGCGAACAGCCTTGTCCGTCATAACATCCATATTGAAATATAGATTGTATAGACGTGGTTGCACCGTTGAAAGCACCGTCATACTGCCGTCATCTTGCATTGTTTTTGCAATGGATTGTGGCAAATCAAGAGCAATATCGAGTTCCCCCCGTTTCATCGCCAAATAGAGCAAGTTCATATCGGATACAACACGATAATCAATAACTGCTGCTTGCGCCTTGCCATCCCAATAGTTTTCATTACGTACCATACGAGCGTACTTATTCGGTTCAAAACTAGCCGCATCAATCACAAATGGTCCTGTTGCGATAGGTTCATAGTTAAAATTCTTAGTATCCGCTACATCAAGAATGGTGGCAAAGGGATCTGATAAATCATTAATCAAGAGCTCATAGGGTTCCTTGGTAACAATCAAAATAGATTGCGCTTCTGCAGTCATGGTAGACTCTTTAAACACTTTCGCTCGGTTATTTTGTTCACCAGACCGTTTTAACGACGCAATGACATCCTCTGGTGTCACCTTACGCCCATTAGAAAATGTCACATTCGGTTTTAAATGAATACGCCATGTTTTATCATCAATGCGCTCATAGCCACTGGCAATCCATGGCTTAATTTGCAATTCCTGACTTAGTTTGAATAGGGTTTCCCCTATACCATAACGCAAGGTATACCAACCATCCCAATCCTTATGAGGATCAATTTGTGTTTGTACGATGGTGCGCCCCCCTACATGGATCGTAGTATTATCAAAGGTTTGCTCTCCACAACCGCCAAGAATGCCTGCCATAATTAGCAAACTAGCTACCAATATTCGCTTAGTAGGTTTCATATAGTTCGTTATTTTATTTACTGTCAAACGAATCATGGTCGCTCACCTCGATTCGTTTTAGGGTCTAAATAGTCTCGCACTTGATCACCTAATGCATTAAACACCATCATCACAATAACCAGTACTAGGCTCGTACTCAACGCCACCCATGGTGCCTGATATAAAACCTTTAAACCTTCACTAATCATGGATCCCCATTCGGCATCCGGTACTCGTACGCCTAGCCCCAAGAATGAAAGTCCCGCCAGCCCCATCACAACCGTACTAATATGGAGTACTGCGGTCACAATAATGAGTCCCCACGTGTTTGGTAAAATATGGTGCAATAAAATTTCACCATTCGTAGCACCGCTAATTTTGGCAGCTTTCACAAAGGTCTCATTTTTAATGTCTTGAACGAGAGAGCGAGATAGTCGTGCGTATTGTGTCCATGTAGTAGCAATAATAGCCACCATAGCATTTACGAGGCCCCCTCCGAGTACCCCTGCCACAGCAATGGCGAGAAGCAAATCAGGGAACGCCAAAAATATATCCGTTATACGCATCAAAATAGCATCGACGCGTCCACCATAATAACCGCCAATCATCCCCACCATGCACCCGATAATAGTGGCAATGACAATAATAGCAAAGGAAGCAAAAATAGAGGTTGTACTACCAATGAGTACACGAGAAAATACATCTCGACCGAAATTATCCGTCCCAAACCAATGCGTTGCGCTGGGCGCCTGCAATATAGCATCGGGATTGGTATCATACGCATCATAAGGCACTAGATATGGTGCCAGCACGCTAATGAGTAGTACAATGCCAATACTAGTGAGGAGGAAAACTTGTATTCGTGTTACTGTTCGTTTCATGGCCCCTCCTTAGGATTCCTTCATTTTAGGATTCATGATTTGTGAAATCAAATCTGCTAATAGATTCACTAGCAAAAATACAAATGCCATCCATACTACAATAGCTTGCACCACTAAATAGTCACGATGCATCAAAGCATTTAATAAAATATAGCCTAATCCAGGCCAGTTAAAAATCGATTCTACAATAACTGCACCACCCATCAATGAACCGATGGATAAAGCCGTCAATGTGACAATGGTGGGGCTAATGCTAATCAATACATTCGGCATCATCACGTGCCATTCTGATAAGCCCCGCGCCCGTAGGCCCATAATATAGGATTTAGATAATTCCTCCAGTGTAGCCACACGAACTTGGCGAATATAACGTGATGACATAACAATAGCTAATGTCATAGCTGGCAGAATAACACCTACAAAATGCCGTGTAGGCAATACGGGAACCCATTCTAATTGAAATGCCACCACATATAATAGAAATATGGCGATAATAAAATTAGGTATAGAATTTCCCAAAAATGTTAACCATCGTACACCGGTGTCTATACGACTATGCTGACGATTCGCCAAATACATTCCTACGGGTACGGATACTGCCAAGGTAATTACCATCGCCACCAAGGCCATAACAATCGTATAGGGCAATGCCGCCCCTAATAAATGAGACACTGATTGATCCGTAATATAGGATATGCCCATATCTCCTTGTACAAAATGACCAAGCCAACGACCATATTGTACCCAAAAGGAATCGTTCAATCCAAATGAATCTCTTAGTGCTTGTACCATGGCTGGGTCTGCTGCAATACCAGCGCTAGATAATCTAGTATCGATTGGATCTCCTGGTGCCATATGCATAAGGCCGAACGTCACAAAGGTAACGCCTAATATGGCGGGTATAAATTGTAATAATCGATACAAAATAAATCTTTTCATTATTGTTAGTCTCTATCTCTTTCTACTTAGCTTTCTGGTTAACTTCCCAATTTGTTATCTAGTTAGTATCCCACTTATATTTCACTTAGCGTTTCACATAGTTTTCTTTGCTAGATACTGCTCAAGTCATTCTTCATAGGCACATATTCCGTGCCATCCATGATAACTGGCTCTGCGTATTTATGAAAGCCTAGTTTTTCATACATTCCCGTCGTTGTATACCTTGCCGTCACAGTTACCGCATCAGCACCCATAACATTTTTTGCATGATGTAAGCCGACCGTCAACAATTGACGCGCCAAACCACATCCACGTTTACGCACCACCATCCGACTAAATGCCACATGCTCACTATTGATGCCTGGCTCTAACACACGCAAATAGCCTTGTAGTCCATTTTCATCAGACACCCAAAAGTGATAGGCATGATTATCTTTACCATCGATTTCCTTGCGAGCACATTCTTGCTCCGCTACAAATACATCTACACGAAGGCGCAAAATTTCATAGAGCTCTGTAGTTGTTAATTCATCAAATCGTTTACAATGTAATTCCATCATAGCCTCCTTTGTGTCCCAACGCACTAATGTATCTTCTTTACCAGAATTGCTACAAGTAGGCCAATCCGCCTTAACTTCCATCGGTGACATTTCTAGTCTTGATGAAAGCAAAATTAACGCAATCGTACAAGAAGCAACTGACTTTGATTCCTGGCAAGATATGTTTGGTACAGCAGTTAAAGAGTATGCTGCAAAAAAATTCAACGTATAATCAAATTTATAAAATAAGATCCCTATTTATAGAGTAATCGAGTAGGAGGCTACCCATTAGTTGAATAGCCGACCTCTCACACCACCGTACGTACCGTTCGGTATACGGCGGTTCAACCTCTTAAGCGTATTGACTCGTATGAGCTAGATATTTCGTAATATCCAGCTTGTACGAGTCTTTCGTTTGTTATTGACCTTGAGAGAATAGGACTTCCTGCCACTCTCCAATATCCAAGTCGAGTATTAGCCCACATATAGGCCTGTTCTTCAGAAATACCTAATTGTTTTAGACTTCTAGCTTTTGTAGATATTTTCTTCCATTGCTTCCATATATACATTCTAAATCTACGTCTTAACCATTTATCGGTCTTTTCCATAGGTTTCTTCATATCAGCAATTTTGTAATATCCAAGCCATCCTTGCATATATTTCTTCACGTTTTGCATAACATGTCTAACTTCTCGACCTTGGTTTCGTTTGGTCAGTAATTTTAGCTTATCTTTCATTTTCTTTAGCGACTTTGCGTGAGCACGGATAAATACTCCGCATTTCCCTCGTCCAAAGGCAAAGCCAAGAACCTTAAAATTTCGGATAGCAAATACACTAACCACACGACTTTTATCGGTGTTTACTTGTAGTTTCAGAGTTTTCTCTAAGAATTTAGTACTAGATTCGAGCAGACGTTTCGCTGCTCTCTCGCTTATCTTTCACATGCACTCGTACCATGTTAAGCAACATGTGTTGGTTCATGGTGTCGAAGTATTTAGACAAATCGAGTGAGACCGCATAGGTATAACCTTCCTCAGCGTACTGTTGTACCCGCTTAACGGCTTGTTGTGCGCTTCGGTTCGGTCTGTACCCATAACTGCAAATGGATACAAGTCTTCATATTTCGTCATACGTATTAAATAATAATTCTACATTATCCTCATCATATTCAATTTGTTCCGACCACAAGGCAGTCTGAATTAGTGGCTCTCCAAATACAGCGGAACAAATCAAAATGAACTCGGTACTATCTCGTGCATAAGCTACTACGGAATCTGGATAGTGCTCTGTCACCTGATCTAGTTGGCGATACAAAATGTATTGATACAATCGATTAAACATAGATTGATTACAATGTTCCCAATAGATAGCCGTTTTCACTGCTGCCATTTTAGGATTTTGTGTTAGTTCATGTAATTGCTCTGACCATTTCGGACTGAGTGCCTCCAGCCCAGACATAATGTCAAAGAGCATACTATAATCCTCTGCACTTGGTATTGGTTCAAACTGAAAATCTTCTGTAGGCAATTCGATGCCTATTTCGGCTATGATATCCTCAATATGGTATATTTCCTCTATTCCAGGGATAATAAATTCGAGATTTTGATTCTGACTACGATGCATTTCATGATTAGCGTATGTATTCATATCGCTATCTTCACCAGTAACTTGTTCATCAAATGCGATGCCCATTAATAGCTCACAACTCTCCTCACAAGATAGACCTACACCACAGAGTTCTAGTTCACCAATATATTTAAAGAACCTCGGATGCATATGACAGATATTGCACAGTCCATCCTCACCATGGTCAAGTACAATACGACATAATCCATCTTGTAATAACGGACATTTACCATCTTTATTAAATTTGAAATGATGCACTCCATCCGTAACGGTCATAGCAGCACGTACGTCATCACCAAGTGGACCTGGCATGCTCTCATAACGCGCTACAGAATCTGCATCAATATCGATTTCCCATTTCTGGCAACATGTATTTTTACAATCGGCGCCTTTACACTTGAAGGCATCATAAAATTTTGGATAAATTGAAATCACAATATACCTCTTGAGTGCTAAACTTATTTTCTATTTCTACTTACATTTAAATTATACCAAAAAAGACAACACCTTCGTGTTGCCTTCTCCAGTAAGTGATAACTTACATTACATAGTTGGGTATCATTTTCAATTAATAACTAATTTTTATAGACCTATAGGGATAATGGTAGGCGTGATTGATTAAGGGCGTTATACAGCGTTTTAGCACATACAAGTTCCTCTTCAGTAAACAGATTATGCTTCTTAGCATAGCCAGCACATACGTCTAATGACCAGTTAGCTTTTTTAACTTGCTCTGCAACCCAAATAGCAAATGGACTTTCAGACGTAATGCGCTGTTTACGACCAGAACGTTTTCTGTTTTCATAGTAAACGGCTTGACCTCGACTAGGTACATACTCTGTTGGTCTGCCTCGATGTGTCGTCTTAGTTGCAGTGCCACGTTTTAATTCGTAGCCCACAGTACTAGGTGAGCAATTAAGTGCTTTTGCAATCTGGCGATAAGAGTAACCTTGCTTATGGAGCACTTTGATTTCGCATCGATCTTCAAATCTTAAGTGTTGTCCTCTTTCGCGAGGTAGGGTATTAATGGTATTATTTAGGTAGTCCATAGTGATTGCCTCCGGTTAATTTTGTGTCGTAACTTAATTTTACCATTGATGCAATCCTATGGATCTTTTTATTTAGTTTTAGTGTTCAATTTCATTCTACAATTTACGAATATAGTTTATACTACAATTTATACTACATTTATCCTACATTTTATGCTCTAATATATATTCTACGTCTATATTACGTCTAGTGTGTATACAACGCTCAACCAAGTATCTTTCACGTGCTATAATAAGAATATATATCATATATCAAGGAGGTATTAGCATGGGATTTTTTGATGAACTATTAGGCAATGCAAGTGAAGTTAATATTGAGGAACTAAGAACTGAGTATGCTAAGATTCTAACTACGAACGAAGAAATTGAAAAAGCATACAAAGTTGTCCGCGATTTATTTATCTTTACTAATAAACGTCTGATTCTTGTAGATGTCCAAGGATTGACAGGCAAGAAAATCGAATATCAATCCATTCCTTATAAAAATATTACACATTTCAGTATTGAAACGGCTGGAAATTTTGATTTAGATGCGGAATTAAAAATATGGATCTCTGGCATGGGCGCAGTGCCAATCGAAAAAACTTTCAATAAGAACTTGAATATTTATGAATTACAGAGTGTACTAGCAGAATATGTATTGAATGCATAATAATGAAATACTCTCTAATGAAAGCGACAAGACCAGCCGTCTTGTCGCTTTTTTCATAATTTCTAGCATAAATGGTTCTAAAACCTTTTACTGAGATAGTTTTAAATGCTTTTCATTAAATAGTTTTATCCTATAACAAACTATATAATATAAATATTTCTCTATATCTACATATCATGATACTCTAATAACATCCTCTTCGATAATTATCGATATTCAAGAAATACTTGAACCACTCAATAGCTTTGATATCTTTTGAATTTTCGATATTTCAGTGTATTACATGACTAGTATAGATTGGAGATTTACATGACATTACAAGAACGTATTAATCAAGGCCACATGAGCACCTACCAGTGGGGTATTGTGCTACTGGTCACATCGTTGAACCTACTGGACGGGTTCGATGTATTAGCCCTCGCCTTTACAGCATCTGCCATCAAGTCCTCCTTTGGCCTTAGCGGTGTAGAATTAGGATATTTATTGAGTGCTGGCCTCATCGGCATGGCCGTCGGTTCCATCGTATTGGCCCCTATTGCTGATACCATCGGCCGACGTAAATTGATTATCTTCTCACTGCTGTTATCTACCATCGGGATGTTTGGATCAGCCATTTCGATGGGCGTTCTAAGCCTCGGTATTGCTCGTGTCATTACAGGCCTCGGTGTAGGTGGTATTCTGGTGGGCACGAATGTAATCGTCAGCGAATACGCCTCTAATAAATGGCGCAACCTTGCCATCAGTATCTTCGCCTCTGGCTTTGGCATTGGCGCTATGCTAGGTGGTATCTTTGCGGTGGCGTTGCAAGGAACCTATGGCTGGCATTCCGTCTTCATCTCTGGCGGTATCCTCACACTCATTTGCCTAGTGGCGGTTATCAAATGGCTGCCTGAATCTATCGATTTTATCGTTTTGAAAGGCGGATCAAAGCAGCAAGAACAGTTAGAGTCTATTGCTAATACATTACGTATTACAGAACCATGGACACAAGAAAGTAAAGATACCTCACAAAAGGTACAATTACCGGTATCCAAACTCTTTTCTCCTGAATATCGTCGTCCTGTGTTCGCTATATGGATTGCCTTTGCAGCCATCATGTTCTCCTACTACTTTGTCAGCTCCTGGACACCAGCCCTTTTGAAAGAAGTAGGCATGACAACGGAACAAAGTGTGAGTGTAGGGATGATGATTTCCATCGGTGGTACTATCGGTTCCTTGATATTTGGTGTATTAGCTAGTCGATTTACGGCGCGCAATGTACTCATTGCTTTTACCATAGGCTCTGCCATCGTAGCCAGCGTGTTTATTTCCGTGGTATCTCATCTATGGATTGCCATCGTGCTCGGTATTTGCATCGGCGCATTGATGAACGGTTGTATTTCTGGTCTGTACGCCATCAATCCCACACTGTATGAAGCAGGTCTTCGCAGTACTGGCGTAGGCATCGCCATCGGTGTTGGCCGCGTGGGTGCTATCTTGGCCCCTACTATCGCCGGCGTGTTGCTCGATGCTGGCTGGGAAAAGCAAAGCCTCTATATGGGCGCTGGCGTTGTGATGCTCGTGGCTACGGCGGCGGTTGGGGTGTTGAAGAATAAATAAGAGAAGTTGATAAATAGAGAAAGGGCGTATTCATTAGGGTGGGGACTAATGAATACGCTCCTTTAATTTGTGTGAAATTTTAAAATTGCTCAATTATATCTAATGAATACTAAGCAAATTGCCTATTTACGGATAGTTCTCCTTATTTTTGAACTGTCAGCTTATAGTTGACAGTTCAACTTTCTCTCAATTGGACACTTTTAGTGGTAAAATTATATCTGCCATCTGAACTATTCGGAATTTCCGAATAGTTGCCATTCTTATCAATAGCAAACATGTGCCAACTTTTAGACTAGCATTCATAATCACGTCTGGATGCTTTCAGTTTAGAATGTTTGATTTTTAATCGGCGGATTGAAGTACATATTATACGATTTATAGAATACATAATTTGCAGATTGATATGACGGTGAGAACAGAGCTGATTCTTGTGTGCTATCCACCTCAAGTGGATCAATATACATATATGGATATTTAATAGATCCATCTAGATTATATATAGTCATCCCATTCATTCTCCATTTAATTCCCGAATTATTCTTCATCGAATTAAGTAAAGCATCTCGGTTAGAAAAATGTCCCACAAGCGATTTGAAGCTACGATTATAATCTAAGAAATATGTATTTTCATATTTTGTAATGACACTCGTATTATATGTAACTGCATATGCTATTGCATTGATTGTATAATATGGTGGTGCATAACGAACTACAGAAATACTCGCATTATCCACATACTCATCCTCCCGTGCATCAGAAAATACCAGTTGATATCGAGATGGATTTGCACGAAGTTCATCTACTGAAATTGCATCTACTATGATTGGTATCAACGTAAATAAACAAGCTAATAAATGAACTATCTTGATATAGATTACCTCCCCTTAATACTTTATATTAAATAATCACTCTATACCTCTTTGACTTTCCAATAACCGCTTTTTTTGGAGCCGATTCTTTCAATATATCCATGTTCTTTTAAAAATCTTATATTAAAATCTATCGAACTTATTTTTAGACCAATTACATGAGCAATTTGTTCTCTTTTAATATTAGGATTATTCCTCATTGCTGCCAATATTTTATTGCTGCCAATATTTTCTCTCGCGTAGCATTTAACGCTGTAGCCGTCTGCGCTTCAATAGCTATAGACGATTTAACTTTATTAATCCAATTAAAAGGTATATTTACTGCAATGGAGTTCTTTCTGAAATCAAAAGCATTCTTCCCATACGATTCAATAATTTGGGGAACACCTCGACCTGAACGCTCACTAATATGAAGTTGTAAAAATATTTCTGGAAGTTTTTCATTTACGGGAATAGATTCTCCCATATAGAAACCATCTATCGTCTGATTATCCGGAATAGTTCCTCTTGATAAAATTTCCACCCGATTACTATATATCGTTATCATAGGTGCATTGCCATCAATCCATTTATTGTGAACAAATGCATTCACCAGAGCTTCTCTAAAAGCATCCATATCAAATAATGGCACATCATTTCTGCTGACAACTCTATTTGTCTCATCAGCTTGAATAATATTGATTACCTCTCCATATTCTAAAACTCTATCTAGGCTGAGTAAAATACAAATATTTCCAAATTCTTTTACAGAATATAATGGTGACGCTTTAGTTTTCCCCGAAAACACAGACACTCTAACGGGAATATGACTATCATCAGATAATAATTGCGCCATTAGATTATATTTACCATCTTTAGTAAGGAGTCCAAGATTCTTTTTAAAAGTTTCTAGCTTAAGTGATATTCCTCTACCAGCATAATATGTAAATAGTCGACTAAAACTTAAATCCTGATAATTAGATTCGAGATTTTCGATGGTTTTAGTTTTATTTCGTAAGATTTCAAATAAATGACCTTCTCTATCCTGACACCTATTCAAATTAACTTTACTAGACCCAATTCTAAGATATCGATTCCCATCAAATGCAGTTGGTATATTTTTAGCACAAGGAATTTCTAGTATAACTAATCGCTTATTTACAAAAACCATTTCATTAAAAGAAAATGCAATATCTGGACTTACTTGTCTTGCTAAATAATGTTCTAAAGGCTCCTTATTCACATCTATTCTGAAATTAAGTTTAGTTCCGACTATTTCATGAGTTTCATCATCTATTCCCCACACTAAATATGCTTTATCTCGTTTACACAATGCTGCTGCGTTAGATAAAGCTGATATATACTCACCCAGCCCATGAGCATCAAACCAATTTTTTTTAAATTCAAACCACGCTTCTTCAGTTTTACGATTAACTAAATCATTTACAATCTCAGCATATTGACTCACTATGTTCACCTCACTTTTACTATATATTTATTGTAGTATAAATTGTAGTATAAATTGTAGTATAAAAACTGGTCCAAGTAAGATCTTGCTATTCTCGATAAAAAACAAAAAGTGCCTTGCCGAAGCAAAGCACTTAATTTATTATGGTGATCCAGGAGGGATTCGAACCCCCGACCCACGGCTTAGAAGGCCGTTGCTCTATCCAACTGAGCTACTGAACCATGTGGACTGAATCATTTTATAGTCTTAGTATATGGTATGTTGTTAATATCGTCAATTTTATCGCCCATTTTTATTAGTTACCCTAAAAAAGGCAAAAAAAAATGGAGCGGGTGAAGGGAATCGAACCCTCGTGACCAGCTTGGAAGGCTGGGGCTCTACCATTGAGCTACACCCGCAACATGGTCGGAGCAGCAGGATTCGAACCTGCGACCCCCTGGTCCCAAGCCAGGTGCGCTACCAAACTGCGCTATGCCCCGTTCTGTCAACATTGCTATTATAGCAAATCGGTAGACCTACGTCAACCACTTCTTTTACGATTTATACAACTTAATTCTTAGAATTAAACTGAATTAAACTGTAGTGCCTCATAACAAAACATATTATAGCATAAGCCTAATATATCTGGCAATATTTTTTTACAATTTTTCCAAAAAGATTTTTTTACACGGGAATTTATGCAGAAAAAAAAATCATCTATATACGCCAAAGAGCCCGCGACCAAGTCGCGGGCCCCTCACCCTATCTCAACCGGCCCAAAGGCCCTCGTTGTGCTTATTATTTTACTTTTTGAGCAATGCCTGCACGAACTGCTTCGTCAGCAACAGCTTTTGCTACTGCAGGAGCAACGCGTTCGTCGAATACGGATGGCATTACATTGTCTTCTGCCAATTCTTCGTCAGAAATCAATGCTGCAATAGCATCAGCAGAAGCCAATTTCATTTCGTCAGTGATTTGGGATGCGCGAACATCGAAAGCACCACGGAATACGCCAGGGAATACTGCTACGTTGTTGATTTGGTTAGGAGCGTCGGAACGACCAGTACCAGCAACACGTACGCCAGCAGCTTTCATTTCGTCATAAGTAGCTTCTGGAGTTGGGTTACACATAGCAAATACGATAGCATCTTTGTTCATGCTTTCCATGATTTCTTTAGTGAATACGCCAGGAGCTGAAACGCCCAACAAGATATCTGCGCCTTTAGCATTTTCAGCCAAATCGCCAGATTTGCTTTCAAGATCAAGCATTTCGATCAATTCAGCTTGAAGGGAATCAAGACGTTTGTAATCTTTGTGCAATACGCCAGAGGAAACCAATACAGTGATGTTGCGAGCGCCAGCAAGGTATAACAAGCGAGCAATGTTAGCACCAGCTGCACCAGCACCATTAACTACTATTTTAGCTGTTTCCAAATCTTTTTTAACAAGACGAAGCGCCGCTTTCACACCAGCTAAACAAGCGATAGCTGTGCCGTGTTGGTCATCATGGAATACAGGGATTTCCAATTCTGCTTTCAAACGGTTTTCAATTTCATAGCATTTAGGGGAGGAAATATCCTCAAGGTTAATGCCGGCATAGTTTTTTTGTAACAATTTTACAGTGTTAATCAATACTTCTGGATCTTTTGTATCGATAACCAAAGGTACACAATCAACATTACCAAAACGTTTGAAAAGTAAGGATTTACCTTCCATAACTGGCATAGCTGCTGCAGCACCGATATCACCAAGACCTAATACACGAGTACCGTCGGAAACAACGGCTACCATGTTACCACGGCAAGTTAATTCAAAGGATTCTGCTTCATTATCTTTAATACGAAGGCAAGGTTCTGCTACACCTGGTGTGTATGCAACGGACAAGTCATGAGCATCTTTCAACTCATATTTGCTCGCTACAGTTAAGAAACCTTGTAGTTCACGTTTTTTTTGTACTGCTTCTTCACGAATATCCATGGAAATCTCCTTTACGAATGTAATTCGGACTCCCTGCATTATGAGACTAATTCAATAGACAGCTAATGAAAAATTCCATAATCGGAGTCAATATAACTGATAGATTAATTATACTCTATCAAGAAAACTGGTTCAACACTTTTCGATATAGTATTTTAGAATACTTTTCAAAAAGCTCATTAAAGCCACAGCTTATCCAAACCTCAATTAGGGCAAACTAGGCTTTCACAGATGGTAGGTTACGACCATAGAAAATTTCCATCATCTCTTGTTTCAATTGATGTTTAATTTCTTTGATTTCCTTTTGCCCTAACTCATCCTCAGTAATACCAAACAAGTAATTATCAAGGTCAAATTCTTTGAGCATCATTTTTGTATGGAAGATATTTTCTTGATACACATTCACATCAATCATGTTGTACAAGTTGCGTGTTTTTGAATTGATGTAATTTTGAATGGAATTGATGCGATGATCGATGTAGATTTTTTTCCCCGATACGTCACGTGTAAATCCGCGCACATGGTAATCTAATGTCAAAATATCGGAATCAAAATTATTGATCAAATAATTGAGCGCATTCAATGGGGAAATATGGCCACAAGTGGACACTTCGATATCCGCACGGAATGTGCTAACTCCCTTGTGTGGGTGGCTTTCAGGATAGGTATGAACTGTCAAATGGCTCTTGTCGAGATGCATAACCACGTCCTCTTTTTCAATTTCCTCCTCAGAAATCAAAATCGTTACGGATGCACCTTGTGGGTCATAATCTTGGGATGCCACGTTCAGAATATTAGCACCGATGATTTTAGACACCTCTGTTAAAATAGAGGTCAAACGATCTGCATTGTACACCTCATCAATATATTGAATGTATTGACGTTTTTCTTCCTCTGTACGAGTGTAACAAATATCGTAAATATTAAAACTCAACGTTTTTGTCAAATTATTGAATCCATATAATTTCATTTTAGGTTTTGATTTTACAGGTGTATCCATTATATGTAATTTACCTTCCTCAAAATACTTATTTTACTTCATCAGCTCTTGTATATAACAGAACTCAACAGAAAAATGGCCATTATCATAGGTTACAATACTGAAAGTACCGCCCGACAAATCCCTCGGCAATGCTAAACTGCCGGGGTTCACAAAGGTACAACCATCCTGTTCTACTTGACCATGATGATGTGTATGTCCGGCCACGACGAGCCTAGCCCCCATAGCTCGCCCCAAATAGAGCAATTCTTGTACTCGATTATAATATGATACCTCATGACCATGGGTCATGTAAATATACGTATCCTCTAAAGGGATTAATTGTTCCCGTGGTTCCAACGGTTGTTCACAATCCGTATTACCACGCACCGCATATACGGGTATATCTATGAGCGTTTGTAAATACCGCGCATCATCACCGAAATCCCCAGCATGCAGCCACATATCTAATTCTTCATCGGCTGTAATCTCCACTACTGCATCAATGAGCTCTCGATACCCATGGGTATCACTCATGATACCAATTCGCTTCATGTTCTACGCTCCTATCTCTATATGCTTGCAATACATACGTATACGTATAGTGTATACCTATGTGCCCTAACTCAAGATTTAACCCTCTAGGATAACGTATCTAACAACAATGTAATGGCACGTCCTCGATGGCTAATACTCTCCTTCGTGTCGATATCGAGTTGGGCCATCGTTTTTTGAAAGTCCGGTACATAGAAATACGGGTCATAGCCGAATCCACCGTCGCCTACAGGTTCGTCTTGAATGAGACCATCACAAGTGCCTTGGGATGTGAAAATGACCGCATCTAGTTTTTTATCTACAATGATTCTATCGGCATGTTTAACGCCTCTTACTATATTTTCAGCATCGACTGATGCCTGCTCAACCCCTGCTGTTGCGTTTTTAGACTCTTCTAATGTATTTGTAGTAAACTCTGATACATATTGATTAGGCACCGCCAATGCCAATGCCGCCACATAGTGGGCCGTTCTACTTTCAAAAGGGATACCTTGCAAATTCGCCACTAGTTTTTTATTGTTCGCATCGTCATCGCCATGTTCGCCATCGTGGCCCGCATAACGTGCCGAGTAAATACCGGGCTCACCATTCAGCGCATCCACGGCAAGTCCTGAATCGTCAGCTATGCAAGGCAATCCACAGGCCTGCATGTAATAGGTGGCTTTCAAAATGGCATTTTCCATAAAGGATGTGCCAGTTTCCTCAGGTTCCGGCACGTCGCACACGTCCTTAATGCCAATGCACTCGATGCCGCGATGACCGAAGGCCACTTGGAATTCACGAATCTTGCCCTTATTCCCCGTCGCCAGTACTAGTTTCATAGACCTTGCCTACCTTATTTGCTAAATCGCCAAGTGTCTCACGTTGAATCGCCATCAATTCATCTGTCGCTGCCTCAGCTAAATCTAATAATTCATTCAATTCCTTCCGTGTGAACGTACCGTGTTCACCAGTACCTTGCACCTCAACGAGATTGCCCGCACCTGTACGAATAACATTCATATCCACAACGGCTGCACTATCCTCAACATAGCAAAGATCCGTAATCGGGCCTTCCTCGCCAATGCCAACGGAAATGGCCGCTAGGAAATCCGTTACAGGAAATTTGCCGTAACCGCCGAAGATTTTATCTACAGCGTCCACCATCGCCACATAGGCACCTGTGATAGAGGCAGTACGCGTACCACCATCTGCTTGAATTACGTCACAATCTAGTGTGATAACTCGTTCACCAAGGGCCTCCATATCCACAACGGCACGCAAAGCGCGCCCAATCAAACGTTGGATTTCAACAGTACGACCTGTTTGCTTCCCCTTCGCCGCCTCACGGCTCACACGAGTTTGCGTGGAACGTGGCAACAAGGAATATTCCGCCGTCACCCAGCCTTGACGTGTGCCCTTTAGGAAACGAGGCACCTTATCGTCAACGCTGGCCGTACAAATCACCTTTGTATTGCCACATTCAATCAATACAGAACCTTCCGCATAACTGGTAAAGTTTCTTGTAATTTTCACAGGTCTCAATTGACCTGCTGCTCTATTATCTACACGCATAATTTCTCCTTAAACCAACACACTCTTTGGTCTTTTTCACATAGCAAGGCCCCTTTTATAAAAGGGGCCTTTTATACTTATAATTTTATCATATTCTAGAACCAATAGTATATTATTTTTATCACTAACTGAGCGGATTATTGTACTAGTGAAAGCTCTGATTCTCGCATTAATGAAAGCGACTTACAAGAGCCATAACCGCTAACACTATAACACGGTCTGCCCTTTGCCGAACGGATCCACTACGACGTATTGGCTCACTTCGCCCTCAGCCTTAACGCGTTCTGCCTCTGCATAGGCATCGGCCCTACATTGTTCGTCCGCCTGCCACGGGATAAACATGGCGTAAATGCTTTGACGGCCGTATGGGCCCCCGCGACCTTTTGAGAGAATACTGTGCCAGCCAAGGCGCGGGCGTACTGCATCATTAGGAAACGAGACATTGTCAACCTCTGTATTTCCACCAAACGGTTCCTTATACATACGAATAGTTTCCAACCGTTCCTCAGCGATGCCCGATTCATCATAGTAAATGCTCCGTTGTTCGCGATGCAGTTCGCCAGCACTTTCATATTCGTCGGACTGCATTTGATGACGTTGAGGCCACTGGATTTTCCATTTCGCGATAAGGTCATCAATGTATCGTGTCACATCAGGTTTCTGTGCATACCGTTTAGCATCAAAGGCCGGTTCCACTACATGACTGTAATCGAGTCCCGCCATGGAAAGGATAATGCCAGTGTTTACATATGGCAAAGCCTCTTGCACGGAATAGCCCCCCTCAAGAACCGCTATGTCCGCTTGAAGCATATCTACCAATTCTGCATAGCCCTTAGCAGTGACCTGCATATTCGCCAATGGATCGCTAAAGTGATTATCTTGGCCGGCAGAGTTAATGACGAGCTCTGGACCAAAGTCCTCAAGCATAGGCAACACTAGCTCTTTCATCACCTTTTTCAAACCTTCGTCACCCGTTCCTGGCGGCAAAGGAATATTTACATTCGCCCCAATGGCTTGGGGTCCGCCAAACTCGTCCATAAAGCCCGTCCCTGGATAGAGTGTCCGCCCATCTTGGTGGAACGAAATATACAAGGTATCTGGATCGTTATAGAACACCTCTTGGGAACCATCGCCATGATGCACGTCCGTGTCGACAACGGCTATTTTCTTGATGCCATAGGTGCGACGAATATGAGCAATCATGACGGCCTCAATGTTGATGGTACAGAACCCGCGAATGCCGTGTACCATTTGCATGGCGTGATGCCCTGGTGGGCGCACGAGGGCAAAGGCCCTGTCTACTTCGCCTTTCAATACCTCATCAGCAGCCGCAATAGCACCGCCAGCGGATACGCGATGGGCATCGGTCACCCAAGATTCTAAATCTGGTGTGCCCACATGGACGCGTTTGATAATATCCCAGCTCGCCACTTGCGGATTATATTCGCGAATGAGTGGACTATCTAACAATCCCTCCTCCACGATTTGATCGCGCGTATAGAGCAAACGTTCCTGCCGTTCCGGATGGGTTTCAGAAATCTTCCAATCGAAGGCCGGGAAAAATACGAGTCCTAAATTAGGGCGATTCGTTGTTTTCTCTCCGCCTTTATCGTGAAAGTGCCCCTTCCGTTTGATTATATTTGGATTATGATACATACGTGCTCACCCCTGCTTTCAATTGGACTTTCACAGTAATTAATCGTTCCATGGAATGCCAGCCCTCGACCACCGGAAAATCCTCTACGCTGATGAGTTCTGGTTCTTGTACATCGCTAAGGCCTAGTCGCTGAGCCTCGCGTTTTACATATTGGAACGCCAAATCGACCGTCTCTTGCCCATGATGAATGGTAGCATTTTTCTCGTTTATGCCCAATTCTGGTATGACCAGGAGTCGACGTTTCGTATCTACATGCAATGTGATTTCTATGGTATTTAGTGCCACAGCGGCACCAATAGCATTCGCCACGGCTGCCGATTCGGGTATTTCTACAGCAAGGTCCATCGTTTTCCCGATAATAGGGCCTAGGGATTGTGCCGTGCCGCCCACCACAACGAGAGCTTGTGGTTTGAATTCGTCAGGATTTACAATATCCTCTACCACATAGATAGGTCGTTTATTTTCGAGCGTTACCACCTCTTGGATGGCTTGTTGCACCTGAGATACGGCGTTTTGAATGATAAGGTCACTCACTTCGTCCGCGGAAAGCAATGCACCATTAATTTGAACCGGTAATCCCGATTCATTTAATTGGTCAGATGATGCCGATTCACTTGTTTGAGCCGCCAACAGTTTCCCCACTGCTATCATCGCCTCGCGTGCTAGTACTTCATCCCCATAGTAGGCGTAGCCCTTTGTGATAAGTGCATCACCCAATGTTGGCTCACTGCCACCGAGGGCCACGGATGGTCCTCGACGTTCAGGCCCCACATGTAGACCAGCTTCGTCTACTGTTACCACCGACTCGCCACCAATACCAACGGATTGCACCGCAAAGGAACGCACGGCACTAGGGTATTCTCGAATCATGACACCACCCTTGGTCATCAACGGCTTGCCCTCCTTCCATAGGGAAATATCTGTGGTAGTACCACCAATATCTAGAGCCACCGTATGATGGGCCTTGACCTGATCTAGGGCGTAGAGACCTAATACACTGGCCGCTGGACCGGTAAATACTGTTTCCACAGGACGGTCTGCCATTACCTCGATAGGTAATGAACCACCATCAGCCTTGAGGATATATAATGGTGCCGTAATATGACGAGCCGCGAGGGCTTGTTCTACGGAGCTTTTAAAATTAGAAAATACTGGTGTTACAGCACTATTGAAATAGGCGCTAATCGTACGGCGTGGAAAGTTTAAAGAACCACTCAAGGCACCACCACGAGATACCGTTTCGTAGCCAAGGTCTCGTAAGCCATCCGCCAATTTTTGTTCCTGTTCCGGATTGCGAACAGAAAATTTTGCGGAGATGGCCGCTAGAGCTGGCTGAGATTCTTCTGAGTTAGTATGTTCTGTTTGTCCAGAATTAGCATTCGCCGTCTGCACGGATTTTGTCCCTACCGATTTCGGTTTCAATTCCGCTAGCGAATTCACCGCCGATGGTTCCACCACGATTCCTCGATGATCCGTATAGCCATTAACGTAAATAGGCGCTACCGGGAAACTGTGATCCACATTCATGCCTGGGCCTGTTACCACATATAAATCTACGGGGGCCTCCTTGCGAGACACGATGGTATTCGTTACCACCGTCGTGGATAGGGTAACGCGCTCCACTTGGTCTGGAATGACCACATGCATGACACGGTCCAAGGCCGCTAGAATACCGTACATCAACTGTTCTTTGGTAGTTCGTTCCTTCCCAGATGCTAGGATGTGGCCATCTTGAATAACCACCGCATCCGTAAAGGTACCGCCTACGTCTATACCGATTAACATAGTACGCCTCCTTCCGGGCTATACATATTATAATTACTTCTTACTTTCATCATATCACAAAAAAAGATACCCATCGGCTACAAATGTAACAAATGGGTATCAAATTTTTATTTTATGAGTTTTGCGATGCCGAACACGGGCATCGCGAGCGCTCAATTATTTTGCGTTACATACAGCAATGCAATTTATTTTGCATTGGACACAGCGGCGTAATTTTTGATGATTACGATTGGTGTCATTTGGCTCGCATTACCGAATGGATTATCGATCAAAATTTTTGCGATTTTAGCTGGATTCATACCACGGCTAGCACCAAGTACAGCAGAGCGTTTCAAATCGTTTACGTCCGCTACAACGGCGCCGTAAGCACCAGTGCGAGACACGATTTTTTCAGCCACTGCATCAGGATTTTTAGGACCGTATACGATGTGTTTATCGTATGGAGGCATTGTACCTGTTACGTCATCTGTAAGAGAAGCTTGACGCGCCAATTGGTAAAACACGCCATTTTTTCGAAATACTTTCGCAATAGCGCCAGCGATGAAGGCGAACAATACTTTCCATTCTCCTTCCAGCTCCATCGCAGCTTGCATACCGTAGGCAGAGCTCATGGAACCTTCAGCTGGAACAAAGCGGCACAACATGCGCGCTTGCCAGGACAAGTTCAATTCTTCAGGACGCGTAATATGACCCTGTGTAATAGCCACAACGGATTCAGCCACACATACGATGTCCTCAGGACCAATTTTATCGCCACCAAATTCGATGATGGCATCAACGATATCGTCTTTTTCTGTTAGGATACGTGTAGGAACACATACCAATTCTAATTCTGCCATGTTTATTCCTCCTTATTGACCTAACGCTGCTTGTAATTCTTCAGATGTTAAACAAATACGATTTTTGGAAATATGCCAATCCGTACGTCCTACCACTTGGTATACGATGTCGATATTCATATCAGGGAAACCTTGTAAATCCTTGCGGATGTTGCCATTTTTACCAGTCATGATTACATGTAAACGGATGGTGCCACCTTTTTTAGGCTCTACGATGTAGGATTCAAAGTAACCGTCATGACGAGGTCTTGCCACGTCCATAGTCCAACATTCTACATGTACATTATCGAATTGTTCTTGTGGTAACAAATGACGTGGGTACAAATCCATGATAGTACCATTTTGTTTTCCTCGGTTGGTGAAAGGAATATCGCACACCAACGTTACTTTATCAAAGGAAATATCCTCTAATTGGAACGCTGATCTACGTTTTGTCACCATTTGAATGTGTTCGTCACCTTGTCTCACAACGTAGAATCGGAACGCTAAATACAGTACTGCAATTACTACTAAAATAGTAATTACTACATTTAATAGGGTATAAAACCACATAAATTACAACTCCTTTATCATGTAATGACGTCCATTGGAACGCCTTCTGGCATCACGAAACAACACGCTAGATTATACTGTCGCTATTTCATAGGCAATACCATTAATTTATAACGTAACGACCTTCACCTGTACGTCCTCTGGCTTCATAAACCGTTGGCATAATGTAGCGGCCAAATCCGTTTCTTGCGTAAACCACAGCCGAATAGTACCCGCTTCAGTACTAGGATTCAATAAATCCCCACTCTCTAAGGTACGTCGCACTACATCAGACGTTTCATAGGCTGGATCTATATAATGAATAGAATCCTTGGAAATAGATTCCATCGCCGTCTGAACAAAGGGAAAATGTGTACATCCCAATACAACGGCGTCAATTTTCTCTGCCATGATGGGAGCCAAATACTCTCGCAAAGCTTCGAGCACTGGTTCATCATCAATATGACCACCTTCAATCAATCCAGCTAGTTCTGGACAAGGTTGTTCCCACACAACAATCTCTGGATCATATTCAAGAGCTACATGCTTATGTATATGACTATTAATAGTTGCTACCGTAGCCATAACGGCCACACGTCGTGCATGACTTGCTGTAGTAGCAGATTGCATGCCTTGGCTCACCCCAATAACTGGGCAATGCACTCGATTACGTATAGCATCAATGGCTACAACCGTAAAAGTATTACAAGCAATTACTAGCATTTTAACAGGTTCTCTGTCTAAACGTTCGGCAATACGACTAGCAATGTTCTCAATTTCCTCTGTCGGTCGATTCCCTACAGGATTATTTTTATTATCGCCAATATAGATGAAATGTTCATGGGGAAATTGTTCTTTTAGAACTTTCAACACGGAGAGCCCGCCTACCCCAGAATCAAAAACACCAATTGGCAAATGTTGCTGTTCTAGTTTATTCATTTGGCATTTCCTCAACAGATTCCAACATTGGTTTATAGAATTTATCTGATACACGACAAATCTTGCCTGTAGATTTCATCATAAAAGCATTCTTAGTTTCCCCAGTAGCAAGCAACACATCATCTGCATCACGCACCATACGGTATTTAAATACCATTTGAGCCCGCGTCAATTTCGTCAAATACGTTTCAATACGAATCACATCATCAAATCGAGCTGGTTCGTTATAATGACAAGATACGTTCATGATGGGAAACACAATATCCTCATCCATCATGCTACCCAAAGTTATACCAATATGTCGTAGATATTCTACACGTGCATTTTCAAACCATCTAAAGTGGTTACTGTGATGAGCAATCCCCATCATATCGGTTTCGTAAAACCAGACATTAAATTTTGCGCTATACATATAATTCCCTCTTTTAGGTTAACATTCAACCTTCATTTTACTTCTATTGACGAGTACTGTCAAACGAAACCAGTATTTAGCGGGCTAAATTAGGGCCCACTATTCTCTGCAGTATACATTTACTGAAATATGTGTAACTTGAGTTTACAAAGATCTTTGAAAACAGAGTATAAAAATAGGAGACAATCTCTCGATTGACTCCTATATATTATAAACTATCTTTGCCAAATGGTACCCAAGATTTTGCTTTTTCATGATGAATAGCTTTAATATAGCGATTTGCTACCTTAAAGGCTACACCAAGAACAGCCAAATCATCGAGCCAACCAAGGCCTGCTACAGCATCAGGCATCATGTCCATAGGGATAATCAAATAGCCCAACGCACCAGCAATAACAGCCTTAACATATTTAGGTGTTTCTGGATCACGGAAACACAAAAATAGTACCACTGCTTGACGCAAGAATGTTAAATTCTTGCCAATATGAGAGGCAAAACTCATAAATCGTTTATTAGTAAAATGTTTTCCATACTTGATAATTTTAAATGGATTCATTAACTCATCCTTTATTTATTGCGGAATTCTTCAACTTTAGCTTTCGCTGTTTCAGTAACTTCCGCTGCTTTTTCTAATACAACACCGGTTTTTTCTTTCACAGTGTCTAAACTTACAGGTGCTTTTTCCAAAACGGCACCAGCTTTTTCCTTAACTGTTTCTAATGTAACAGGGGAATTTTCTTTTACATTCCCTGCCATTGCGCTCGCTGCTGCTGTTACCATAGCAGATGCACCAGTAGCAACGTCTTTCGCTGTAGACACTTTATCGCCGACTTTATCAGTCACTTTAGCCACTGCTTCAGCAGCTTTGTCGTGTACTTTGTATTTTGTTTCATTCTCCCATTGTTCTTTCAATGGTGTGACTTTTTCTTCCACTTTGGCTTTTAATTGACCGCCAGTCCATTCTACTTCATTTTGAATGCCTGCCCATAAATCTCTTTGACCTTCTGTGAAAGGAATGCTATTACCTGCATCACGTGCGATTTCGCTAGCCATTTTTTTGCCATTTTCGAAATACTCTTCGATCATTGGTTTATAGCGACCAATGTCACCAGGCATACCATCTTGAATCCAAATATTGGCTACTTTTCCCAATGCATATGTCAATGCTACAGCAATTGGGACACGACAAATTTTAAATGGTGAAAGCAACATTAAACTAGCCGTTGCAACTGCAGTTCCCAAGCCACCAACTAAGCCTACTACAGCACCGTTTTTAATATCCACATCATATAAACGGCCAATAGCAGTAATCATATATGCAGCGTTAGCGCATAAACCTACATAACTATACTTTGGAGATGACGCTGCAAGTGCTGCACGACCTGCACCCCAAAATATTAATTGTTCCACTAAATACTCACGATCTTGACTGCCATCAGATAAAGGTTGGATTACTACTCCATTAATTTCTGCCATGATTCTTCTCCTCGCTTTAACGTATTCCACTTGCGAATAAAATTGCGAATAAATATTTCTTTTATTATAACATTCCACACGGTGGAAATAAATTCTTTTATTCTCGATAATAAAACATTATGAGAAATTGATATACCTAACCTAATCAATAGTGAATTTATATCCGGTCTATAATCCTGTTAGGTTGTAGGCTCATTAAACCATTGGAACATATAAAATAGATGAAGATATTGCATATAATTTATGAACGATAATTATATGTCCAAACAGTTGCTATACAACTAGGCCATACAATCTATCATCAATTAAATCCCATCATTACCAGCTAGTAAGACCACCATCAATAGTCCAAGCAGCGCCAGTAACAAAGGATGCCTTGCTACTTAATAAGAACGCAATAACCTCGCCAATTTCATGAGGCTTGCCAATACGCCCTAATGGATAATGTTGTCCCATTTCCTCTTTGGCTTGTTCTGCATCTTGATTCGTTTGAGCAATTTGTTTATCTACTAATGAAGTATCTACATCACCAGGGCATACACAGTTAACACGTACACCATGCGGTGCCATTTCAAGAGATAAGGATTTTGTAAAGCTCACTACAGCACCTTTGGAGGCACCGTACACAGAGCATGCCACATTTCCCTGCAATCCCGCATCACTTGATACAGTTACGATACTCCCTTTTGTGTTACGAATATAAGGTAATGCGGCCTGACACAAGAATACTGTGCCTTTCACATTGGTACCAAACATTTCATCAAAGGATTGTTCCGTTACATCCAGCAATAGTTCTTCCTCGTAATACCCTGCGGCCGTCACTAACGCGCTAATGTCACCAAACATATCCACGGTTTGTTTCACAATTCGTTTACAGTCATCGACCTTACTCACGTCACCAACGACAAAACGTACCTTTGATGAAAATCGTCGTAATTTTAATGCAGCCCGTTGTCCATCTTTTTCATGACGTCCATTGATAACCACGCACCACCCTTGCTTGAGCAAGAGTTCAGCAGTGGCCATACCAATACCAGATGTACCACCACTAATAAGAGCCACTTGCATATCAGTTTTATGCGGCATTTACTCACCTCATCCCGTATATTACTAGTTATCGTCTTGAGTCGCTAATAGACCTAACACTAATTTGTATCCATCAGCTCCATAGACTAGACAACGTTTCACGCGACTGATAGTAGCTGTACTAGCACCAGTGCGTTCCACAATATGATCATAACTCTCGCCGTTTTGGAGCATTTTTGCTACCGCTAACCGCTGAGACAAAGATTTCAATTCATTGACAGTGCATAAATCCTCAAAGAATTCATAGCATTCATCAACGGTGTTAAGAGTCAAAATCGCTTTGAATAATTCGTCATTCATCGGATTTCGCAGTTTTTCATTGACACTCATGAGTGCCTCCTTATTTTTTATTCATCCGTTTGGACAATCCATCGCCTGCCATTTGGATTAGTTGTACTAATACAATCAAAATGATGATGGTCGCTAACATAACATCACCTTGGAAACGTTGATACCCATAGCGGATAGCAATATCACCAAGGCCACCGCCACCGATAGCACCGGCCATAGCAGAGTAACCAATTAAATTGACGATCAATACCGTAATGTTGTCAATAATCGTCGGTAAAGCTTCTGGTAACAATACTTTGCGGATAATCTGTAATGGAGATGCGCCCATCGCTTGTGCCGCCTCAACAACACCGAAATTAATATCCTTAATAGAGGTTTCTACAAGACGGGCTAAGAATGGTATGGCCGCAATTGTCAACGGAACACAGGCTGCCGTCGTACCAATAGATGTGCCAGCGATCATTCGTGTAAATGGAATAATGGCAACCATCAAAATGATGAACGGTACAGAACGCGTGGCATTAATCACTACACCTAATGCTTTATTAACAGCTAAGTTTTCAAGAATATGACCTTTAGATGTGACTACCAAAATCACCCCTAATGGAATTCCCAGAATCATAGCCACTACTGTACTGATAACAGTCATTTGTAACGTTTCTAAGGTACCGGTTAATAATAGCTTAATGATTTGCTCTGACATAACCGATCACCTCGCTTCCAATATTCAATTCATTCAAATAATGTAAGCCTTCTTGAGCTTTAGTGCGATCACCATTTAAAATGAGAATCAAACGACCTACACTAGTATTTTGAATGTAATCTACCCCACCAAAGAGAATGCTTACATCTAAATCAAAGCGTTTTACAAGACCGGCTACTACAGGTTCATCCGTAGCTTGGCCAGTAAACTTCAAACGCACTAATGGCGCCGTACCTTCAATCCACTCATCATGGAGTTCTAAATGTTCTAGTGCTTCTGGTGGTAAATTATCACTTACCACGGCGCTAATAAAGTCTTTCGTAGTTGCCTCTTGAGGATTCGTAAACACATCAACGACAGTGCCTTCCTCGAGTATGACACCACCTTCTATAACGGCTACACGGTCACAGATTTCACGAATAACTTGCATTTCGTGAGTAATCAAAACGATAGTAAGGTTTAATTTTTGATTGATGTCCTTTAATAGCTCCAAAATAGATTTTGTTGTTTGTGGATCCAAGGCAGATGTAGCTTCGTCACATAATAGTACCTTCGGATTACTAGCTAATGCACGTGCAATGCCTACACGTTGCTTTTGACCACCCGACAATTGGGATGGATAATTATCTAAACGATCTGATAATTTAACAATGTCTAGGATTGGCAAAATGCGCTCTTTAATTTCCGCTTTGCTCATGCCTTGCAATTCCAATGGAAATGCTACATTATCATATACGGTACGCGATGAAAGCAAGTTAAAATGTTGGAAAATCATACCAATATACTTGCGCTCTTCTCGTAATTGCTTTTCATTTAATGTTGTCAAATCTGTGCCATCAATAATGACATTACCAGAGGTAGGAACCTCTAACATGTTAATACAGCGAATCAATGTAGATTTACCGGCCCCAGACTGACCAATGATGCCATAAATTTGGCCCTGTTCAATAGTCAGGCTAATATCTTTTAATGCCTCTACACGATTAGCGCCTTCGTAAATTTTGCTAATGTGTTTTAATTCAATCACAATAAATTCCTTTCAAAGTCCATCTATATCGGAAAAAAGGCTTGCAATCAAGGCAAGCCTTCCTCCATTAATTTGTTCAATGACTCTTGAAGACGTTTTGTAACCTTACCAGGTTTACCATCGCCTACTACATTGCGTTCTAGTTTTGTAATCGGAATTACCCCACCAATAGTATCAGTAAAGAATAATTCATCTGCATCCTCTACAAAGGCACGATCAAACTCCTTTTCAATAACAGTAACACCAATAGAAGGTGCCACGCGAGTTAAAATCATTTGGCGTGTAATGCCTTTGAGGATTTTGTTATCCGCTGGATGAGTATAACAAATTTCGTCTTTCACCACGAATACATTAGAGCAAGCCCCTTCTGTACAAATATCATCGCGGAACAAAATAGCCGAGTAGGCAAATTTCTTTTCTGCTTTTGTTTGAGCCAAGATATTTGGAATCAAATTCGTAGTTTTAATGTCTACATGTAACCAACGTTCGTCAGGTAGGCAAATCGCCTTAACACCGTCTTCGTCCTTGCGAATAGCATCCATGTCTAAGTTTTTAATGTACATCAACATTTGTGGTTCTAATTTAGAACGATCATAGGCATGATGACGTGGAGCTGCACCACGAGAAATCTGTAAATAAATGTAACCATCTTTGATTTCACTTTGCTCACACATGATTTCAAGGAGCTCTGTCAAATCATCAGGTGTCATTTTTACAGGAATATCCATCTCACGCATAGACCGATACAAGCGATCTTGGTGATAGGACCAAGCAAAACATCTCCCATTCACAACACGAGTTACTTCATACACAGCATCACCAAATGTGTAGCCCCGATCGTCGATGCTGACAACCTTTGCACCAGGCTCGACGAATTCACCGTTAAAATACGTTAATTCTTGCATCTGAGTACCTCTCTTCACTATACAATCGCAATCACGAGTCACCCGCGTTGCGGAGAAATCAAATAATATTTATACGACATCATTATATCACAATTCTCAAAAAAATTTCACACTTTAATGAGCGAAAGTTTGAAATTTAAATCCTCTGTACTATTATCTCAATTCAAATCACTGCCATCATGTTTTAAGTTAAATTAATTCCATCAAAGTTTTAACAAAGAATATGGTGAGAACCAGTAAAATGATAGGCCGTACAGAAAAACTTTGCTTTCCAATAAATTGACGTGTCCCTAAATAATTTCCTGCAATACTAAAAAGACCTGCCGTTAATCCCAACATGAGATCAACCGTTCCGTGAGTGAGGAATACATAAAGAGCACCAAAATTAGTGGTTAAATTTGCTGCCTTGGTAATCCCATTAGCCTCTTTAATATTCATATTGGCCAATCCCATGAACGCAAGCAACATAAATGTGCCCGTACCTGGTCCATAAAACCCATCATAAATCCCCATTACCAAACCAATGGCCATACAAATTAGATTTTTATGATTGACGACCTTCCCGCTTGTCTCCTCTGTAGCGCCAAGACTATGACTTCTAAACACATACCAGGATGTTAGTGGAATAATAACGAGCATTAAAATCTTAAAAATGTGGGCATCAATGAGTAGCGCAATATACGCCCCCATCTGAGAACCAATTAAAGCACTAATAACCGCAAACAAAGCTTGTTTCCAAGGTATAAATCCATTGCGTGCCAGTCGCCATGTGGCCAGCGTCGTTCCCATAGAAGAACTCAATTTATTCGTACCTATAGCAAGATGTACGGGCATACCGGTCAATAAATACCCGGGCAGAGAAATAAATCCCCCCCCACCAGCCATGGCATCAACAAAGCCTGCTAAAAATACGAGGGGACAAACTATTAAATACCTAATTAATTCACTATCCATCTACACTATTACCTACCCTTACAACATACGCTACGTCAAGTCTAACCAAATCTACGGGCATCATTCTTTATGCCTGTATGATTCTTACACTTTTGTATGTTTTACGCTCCTGCATTTTATACTTATACATTTCTTATACTTATGTATTTCTTATACTATACTATATATACAACGAATTATCAGTAACATATTTTCATTTTCTGCAAGAAATTAAATCAAACCAAACTTGGAAAAGTCTAGGCAATCAAAAAAGGACAACAACTCACCATGAGCATTGTCCTTTTTGTACTATAGCAACTATAGTATATACAGTTTTTAACTGGCCCTAATGGCCCAACACATATTTCCGCACTGGTTTAGGCAATTGTTGCAGCGCCAATGTCGTTAAATAGGATAGGCACACGGCCACCATATACAACGCAACTACATGCACTACAGTATATGTCCAGTTGATTTTAGCCATCCAACCAGTAAGGATAATTAACCAGAACGGATGGGTAAGGTAAATGCCATAGGATGTATCCCCAATTTGTTCCCAAAAGGCCTTAATGCTGGCATTCATAGGAGATACTTGGAACAAGAATAGGAAAAATACTGTTCCCATACCTGTATAAAATAGCCCCATCGGACTCATTTGATGAACTGTATAAATTGCCTCGAGCAATGTGTAATGCCATTCATCCATGACGTAGTAATAGGCGCCAAGCATCAGTGCTACAGATACAACGAAACCAACGGTAATAAGGATTCGATATTTCCACAATTGTTCACAGATACTTTCATAGCGTTCTGCAAAAATGGCCCCCATAAGGAAGATCCACACATAATGGATGACCCAATAGTTGAGGCGCATATCAAACATATATTTCAAAGCTGGATAATTCGCTAGGTATTTTGTAGCCCAAGCCCCTGCCATGTAGGAGGACCAATAATCCACGCCCACTTGCAGGATAAAGAGTGCCGTTAGCCACACTGCCGCATTGGGTAGTATAGCTTTCACCATCCAGCGCCATAAAGGCATCATCAAGTAAAACCAAATCAAAATGACTAGGAAATAAAGATGATACATGGAGGTGCCTACGAGTAAATTTACAAGGAGTGGTAGGGGCTGAAGATTGCCAAAATTATGCGACATAGCGCCACTATATAGGAGATAGAACAAAGACCACACGATGTACGGCCACAGCACTACTTGAATGCGGCGACTCATAAAGTCCAGGAAGGAGAATTTATCCTCTACGGATGTGTGATAAAACAATCCAAACGCAGATAAGAAAAAGAATGCCGGTACAGCAAAGCGTGACAAGATCTCCAGGACGCTGATGAGTTGCACATTAGCGAGCGGATTTTGTAATGCGTAAGAGCCCACATGGATGCCGATGACACCAAGCATGCAGAGTCCCCGCATATACGTTATCTCTGGAAGAAATGGTCGTTTCATATTATTGTCCCACTGGAGTAGCTGCTGTTGTATTGGCCGCTGG
Organism: Veillonella absiana; assembly: GCF_032970865.1. Lineage (NCBI taxonomy): Bacteria > Bacillati > Bacillota > Negativicutes > Veillonellales > Veillonellaceae > Veillonella > Veillonella absiana. Next base: position 46,315 of record NZ_JAWJZB010000001.1, read on the forward strand.
TGTAGCTGATTTACCTGCTGCCGCCGCGTCCGCTGCAGCTTTCAATTTTGCTGCTGCTTCTGCTTTTGCTTTAGCCTCTGCTTCGGCCTTAGCTTTTGCTTCTGCTTCACGTTGTAAGCGCAATTCTTTTTGCAATGGCGCAATTGGTTTATCATACACAGAAATATCGGTCTCGAACAAACGTCCCCAAGGGAATCGTGCTGAAACCGTACGAGGATCGATGCCTAAATACTTTTCAGCAAAGTCTTGAATCCGTTCACCCAAATAACTTTCCAATCGTTCATTCAATTCGCCAGAATAACGCACATTGTCCGTGCGAATTGTATCTTGCATACGATAAATATCTTTACGAATATTTGCTTGATATGCCCAGTTGTCCAAATATTGTTGTGTGAGCATATCCTTATGCCCTTGTGGAGACATTGTTTTAGATAGCAAACCTTGTGCTACTGCATACCCCACCGTGTTACTTGCTGTATTCCATCCGTTATAAGCACCTAATTTATATAGTAAACCTCGTTTATAGAATGACCCTACCAATGTATTATCTGAGCCATTGGAATAGGCAATATCTGCTACGCTCACATCAACGCCTTGATTCAAGGCTGCTTCAATACGATCCACGAAAGCATTGGTACTATTAGAAATCATTGGGAAGTTTTCAAATGCTTCAGATTCACCTGTAGTTGTAGTCAATGGTGTATTCACCGCAAGCAATACATCTGGTTTACCCGATGTTGTCATGGTGCCACCAACGGCTTCAACGTGTTGTGCAATCGTTTTATCAATACTTTGGTCTTCGTAATGAGGCACAGTTTTACCGGCCCCACCTAGCGGATAAATGACCTCAAAACTAGGTTGCACGCTGCTTTCATCCACACGGGAACGAGCCATCAACAAGAGCCCTAACTGATCTGCCCCAGGGAAGCTACCATATTTTGTGATTGGCAAATCTTTTGCATATTTTGTCAAATAACGACCTTCCATGGCAGATTGAGACAAGCTAGAAGTATCATCATGACCTAGCGCAAAATATTGGAATACGTTCTTACGTACTTCATCAATCAAATTACGATTGACAGTCATATTTTTTTGACGACGGTCAAACCAATCTTGTAAATATTCCACTGGTACAGAGGATTGCAATGCCATCAATTGAGATGTTTCCTCAGCTGTGAGTGTGCCTGCGTCCATTTTATCTTGCAAAGCAGCGATTTGGAAAATAGTAGGACCATAATCCCCATAATATGCCGGCTCTGTGCCACCACCACTCGCACGAGGGGAACGCATAACAGTACCAAAACCATAAATTTTCAAATGTTTATTGGCTGCTTTAATAGCTTCGATACGTTTCACCCGAGCCTGTAATGTAGCCATCGGAATATTATGTTTACGAGAATCTACAAGGCCCCCATAAATCAAAGAGTCCGTACTAATCACCATCACATCTGCGCGGCCCGCATTTTGTTCCACCCAATCTAACATTTGATCGGCATAGCCTTGATAGGTTTTACCGGAAATCAAATTTTGTGGTGGGGTCAATACAGTAAAACCAGCATCTTCCGCCGTTTCCACTGTATATTTTAAACTTACTGGACGATCATCTTGTGGTACATATAGCACAGTTTCCGCGTCAACTTGGATTACTGCGCCACCCACTAATGCGGATACCATCAATGCTGTTCGCAACCACTTCTTACTCATTGCATAACTCCTTACTCCTACGACGTCTATTACAATGTCTCTATGATAAAAGCTATCGCTCTCGTCCATTTCATCGACTTCACATGAGACTTATACATTAACTCTCCGTGATGTATGAACGTACTTAGACATTTTATCTCGAATAATTTATTATATCACTTTCACCATTACTATTAAATGAAAAATGTTTTTATCGCACCTTAGGTAAGCTCCAATGAAAATATAATGCTAGCAAACGAATAACTAGTACTACCATAAATGCCCCATAAGCAGGCTCAAAGGTCCAATTGCCATGGCGCATCAAATAATACGCAACTCCCCCAATAATACTTGGCAACGCATACACATCTTCTTTCAGAACAGATGGAATTTGTTGTGCTAACATATCCCGTAAAATGCCGCCCCCAACAGCCGTAATAGTACCTAATAATACAATAAATACAGGTAATTCAGGATACGCCGCATAGCCCACCGAGGCTCCTGTAACGGTAAAGGAAGCTAATCCTAATGCATCAGCCATCATATAGCTACGTCGACTCCACAGCCCCATCACCTGTTTATAATACCGTGTCCGGTAAATAAAGAACACGATAAATGATACGCCACAAACAACGAGCACATAGGCCATACCTTGCAACGAGTTTGGCGGGAAATGACCAACCAGGCAATCCCGAATCACTCCACCACCAATAGCAGTCGCTAATGCCAATACAATAATGCCAAAAATATCCATTTTTTTAGCAACCCCCACTAGGGCCCCAGAAATTGCAAAGGCCACAGTGCCGAGCATATCAAATATATACCACATAATATCCATAATTCACCTATATAGAATCCTACAAAACACAATATAATCCCCATATACTCATTTATATAGCGGCTCTTTTTTGCTCTTTTCTTATCTAGCCGATACGCAAGTACATATGCTAAACTATACTACAGATATTATACATGACCACAAAGAGGTAGTCCATTGGATACAGACATTTTGAACCATAAAATTTCAGGAGTTTTAGATAAGGTACATTCCGAATCACCTACGTTAGAAAACAATGAAATGCGTGCAACGGAATATACCGATGAATATTACATGCAGCAAGCCATCGAGGAGGCAAAAAAGGCTTACGCCGTCGGTGAAATTCCTATTGGTGCCGTACTCGTGCACGAAGGGACCATCATTTCACGCCATCACAATCGGAGAGAGCTCGACCACGATGCAACGGCTCACGCAGAGGTCCTAGTTATCCGTGAAGCCAATCAGTTGCTAGACCGTTGGCGGTTGACTGGATGTACCCTGTATGTTACGATAGAGCCGTGTCCGATGTGCGCCGGAGCCATTATTAACAGCCGTATTGATCGTGTTGTATATGGCGCTAGCGACTATAAGGGCGGTGCCGTTGAATCCCTCTTCAATGTGCTGTCTCACCCAGGTTTAAATCACGAGCCAGAAATTCTAGCTGGTGTCCTAGGTGACGAATGTAGCCAATTAATGAAGAATTTCTTTAAAGACCGGCGTAAATCACGGAGGAGTACCCAAGTGGCTGAAGGGTCCGCACTCGAAATGCGGTAGGTCGGGTAACCGGCGCGAGGGTTCAAATCCCTCCTTCTCCGCCAATAATAAATAAAACACCGTCTACGTTGTAGGCGGTGTTTTATTTATTATGACAGGTTTTCATTACGTACTCCTTTATTCGTTTAAAACATTTATATTATATTTTTACTCATTACATGATTCCCTCACAAGATACCTACCATTATGTACGGTAACTACAAGAGGACATCTTTCATTAATGATTATTTATGATTAAATTATAACATTATTTTCTAAATAAATTATGAAGACCGTCATTCTATTTCCGCATGCACCTTGCTATAATGTAATCATTACTAAATTTTCGGCTAAGGAGACCACTATGAAAAAATCATACATCTATTTTATAACACTATCACATATGATTAATGACTCGTGCCAAAGCATTTTGCCGGCGTTATTACCATTATTTATATACACCTATGGACTCACCTTAGAGCAAGCAGGTTTACTCATTTTGGCAAACACCGCGTTGTCATCATTATTACAACCTCTGCTAGGCTATGTGTCGGACAAGTTATCAGAACCCCGCCTTATTGCCCTCGGTGTATTATTATCAGCTTGTAGTACCGGTGCCATGGGGCTCGTAGATTCCTATCCAGCATTACTCGTGTGCTCCACGATGGCCGGTGTCGGATCTGCCGTATTCCACCCGGAAGGCGCTAAAATTGTGAATCGCCTTGCTGGTACAAACAAAGGTAAAGCCATGGGGACCTTTGCCATCGGGGGAAGTTCGGGATTTGCTATTGGACCTATTTTTGCAGCGGCCATCGCCTATAATATCGGACCTAGCGGTTTAGTAGCGTTCACTGTATTCGGCTTGATTTGGTCCATTGTGTTATTCTTTATGATGCCACGCATCGTAAATCACGCTAACACATTGCAACACTCCCTCGCAGCTAAGAACGATTTACCAAAACGAGAACTCACCAATAACTGGAAATATTTCGGTCTCCTATTTCTTGTCATTCTCGCTCAATCGGTCAACTTCCGCGTCATGAATGCATTTATTCCTATTTTCTGGATTCGTGAGCTTGGAGCCAGCCCTGAACAAGGCAGCTTTGCCCTCACTGTATTCTTTACCATCGGTATTTTCACTACCTATATTGGTGGAATCCTAGCTGATCGATTTGGTCCGGCTCGTACTGTTAAATGGTCCTTATTATTATGGTTACCTGCGGCCATAATATTCCCACATAGCACCTCTATGTGGATGGCATTCCCAGCTATGTTCTGCGTCGGTGTAGCCAAGGCACTTGGTTATAGTCCCGTCGTGGTGCTTGGTCAAAGCTATCTCGCTAAAAGTATCGGCTTTGCCTCCGGCATCACCTTCGGTCTCAGCATGACCATCGGTGGTCTAGTAGCACCTCTAGTGGGAAAACTAGCAGATGCCTACGGTTTAGCTCATGCGCTAAATGTGCTCGTTCCATTTATGGCTATTGGTGCTATCGTCGCCTTCTTCCTCAAGGAACCAGAAAAAGAATATTGATACAATCTTAACGTCCCTGTCAATCGTACAGGGGCGTTTTTCTCGTCCCTATACTTCTGCCTATATAGCGACTCTATTGGTAGTAGTTCCATAGGAGAAATTTACCTTTATATAAAAAATCACCCACATTACAAAAAATCAATATAAATTATCACCCATCAATTTTATTGATAGACACCCCTTTTATCCTTACTTTTTACTAATTTCTTACCCTATTACTGTTATATTAGATAAATCCAAATATATCGATAAACACAAAGTATTTTCTATAAAATAGGACTATACTAATAGTATAAGGTATTTTATTGTAGTATTTTCCAGCAAATGAGGGATATCATGAAAAACAAACTTATCGCTTGGCTAATTCCTATTATTTTAGGTGTAGCCATATGGTTCATGCCAATTCCTGAAGGTGTAAAACCTGAAGCCTGGCATCTATTTGCTATCTTTGTAGCAACTATTATTGCTTTCATTACAGGTCCTGCAAGTATGGGTACCTTGTCAATCCTAGCAATTGTTCTTACGTCCCTAACAGGCGTATTGAAAATCGGCGTTGCATTATCCGGTTTTGCGAACAGCACAATCTGGTTAATCGTAGCGGCATTCCTATTATCTCGTGGCTTTATTAACACTGGCCTTGGCCAACGCATTGCGTATATTTTGATCAAATTATTTGGTAAAAGTCCAATTCGCCTTGCATACACATTATTAGTAAGTGATTTAATTCTTGCACCAGCAACTCCTTCCAATACAGCTCGTACTGGTGGCGTTGTATACCCTATCACTCGTAGTTTGGCATCTGCCTTCGGTTCCGAACCAGATGGCACTCGTCGTAAAATTGGTGCATACCTTGTACAAGTTATTTCTCAAACAAGTGGTGTAACATCTGCGATGTTCATGACATCCAATGCACCAAACCCAATGATTGTTTCCTTAGTTGCGGCATCCTTCGGTATCGCTATGAGCTGGGGTGGTTGGGCAATTGCCGGTTTAGTACCTGGTATCGTTTCCTTGTTATTGATTCCTATCGTATTGTACAAACTCTACCCGCCAGAAATTACAGATACTCGTATGGCTCAGGATCATGCAGAAAAAGAACTTGAGAAAATGGGGCCTTTCAGTTTCGGCGAAAAAATCATGTTAATCGTATTCATCGGTTGTTTAGTATTATGGGCTACTGGCACAATTACTAAAATCGATGCTACAACAGTCGCTCTATTGGGTGTTGTAGTATTGCTATTAACTGGTGTTATTTCTTGGTCTGATGTAAAAAAAGAACAAGGTGCTTGGGATACATTAGTATGGATGGGTACTTTGATTGCCTTAGCTACTCAATTGAGTAAACTTGGTTTTATTCCTTGGTTGGCTGATGTTACAGGCGCTGCTCTTGGTGGCGTTTCCTGGGTTCCTGCCCTCGTTATCCTATTCTTAATTTACTACTATATTCATTACATGTTCGCCAGCTTGTCTGCTCATGCAGCAGCATTGTACATCGCGTTCACAACTGTAGCAATCGGCTGTGGTGCACCGGTGATGTTAACATTGTACTTGTTCGCATTTGCTAATGGCTTGTTCTTACCATTAACTCACTACGCATCCGGTCCTGCTCCAATCTTATTCGGTTCCGGCTATGTATCTCAACCAGAATGGTGGAAACTTGGTTTCATCTTCTCTGTAATTTACATCCTCGTATGGGGCTCCATTGGTTCCATATGGTGGAAAGTACTTGGTCTTTGGTAAGATCACTATCATATTCATAGAATAAGAAAAGCTGCAAAAAATAACTTATCAGGTGTAACAATACACCTAAAATGAAAGTGGCTAGTCACCAAGGTGATTAGCCACTTTTGTATTTAATGCTTCAACATTTCGTTCAATATAACCACATCTGTTTGTTTCATACCCTCACGAGCGATGACACCAATACTTTTAATAGTTTCATCCACGGAATTACAAACGATACCGTCCCCTTTTTCGTAACTCTTACGAAGACGTGCTTGTTTATAACTCATAAATCCACTATCGATAGCGATAGCAATTTTCCCAGCACAAGATGGTTTTGCCCCATCACAAACGATGCCCGATGTATTGGCTAAGCCATTTGATACGGTATCTTCAATAATTTGTTGACTGTCGCCTTTCAAAAAAGCAACCGCTGCCACACCAGCTACACCAGCGCTGACAACACCACAGTAAGCAGATAGTTTACCGATACCAGATTTAATGTACAGTGTTAACAAATTCCCAAAGGCCAATGCACGATACAATTCCTCTTGGGATTTCCCTAATTGCTCGGCTGCCGTGATAATCGGCATGGATACGGTTAAACCTTGATTACCACTGCCAGAGCAAATCACTACTGGCAAGGGACAACCACTCATACGAGCATCCGAACCCGCTGCTGCGCGAGCCTTACACAAGAGTTCTAAGGATGGATTGCTTTCATCCAACAACAATAATTGACCGATGTTCGATCCATAATTATTCCCCATCCCCTCTGCCGAGATAGCTGTATTATAAGTAATTTGTTGCTCTAAACAAGGAATAGCCCCTGAAATATCACCCGTCTGAGCAAAATCGTAAATGGATTGGAAACTCATATCACATGTTTCTGATTTAGCTTTCACCTCAGAATGATGCTCATGAAGTACCTCACCATCACGTTCAACATAGGTTAAATTCGTATGGGATTGTTCAATAATAACTCTTGCCGTATGGTTCTCAGAGGTCATATAAATCTCAATAAACAGATTATCTACGCCCTCTGCCAATTCTACTTGACAAAAATCCGCATCAAGCAAGGCTGCTAATTGCTGACGATGTTCATCAGTAGCCGCCTACAGTACCTCTAGTTCACGTTCAGGTTTGCCCACTAAAGCCCCTAAAATAGCAGCACAAGCAAGGCCCTTACGCCCACCAGAATTTGGTATAGTAACGTTCTTGACGTTTTTAATGATATTCGCACTACAGCGTGCTGTCATAGACGTCGGGCACTCACCAAGCACCGCCACGCTCTTTGCAGCGGCATAAGCTAGGGCAATCGGTTCCGTACAGCCAAAGGCAGGACGTAGTTCTGCTTGCAATAACTCAATATAGTTCATAACCGATCCAATCTATTCTATAAAACTAAGGAATTAAACTTCTGCAATGATTTCGACTTCTACTAATGCACCTAATGGCAAATCTTTTACAGCCACACAGCTACGTGCAGGTTTAGATGTGAAATATTTTGCATAGATTTCGTTGAAAGCTTTGAAATCAGCGATATCCGCTAAGAAACAAGTTGTTTTGATAACTTGATCAAAGCTAGAGCCAGATGCTTCTAATACAGCGGCAATATTAGCCATCACTTGTTCAGTTTGTGCTTCTAAACCACCATCAACGATAGCACCAATGGCTGGATTAATACCAACTTGACCAGAGGCGAACAAGAAACCGCCACTAATCTTTGCTTGAGAATAAGGACCTACTGCTGCTGGTGCTTTATCTGTTTGAATTGTTTTCATGAGACTTCTCCTTTATAAAAATTATTTAATGGAACTTATTAATTGTTCCCATACAGGTTTTACATAATGACGTTCCACATCAGATGTGAGGGTTACAAATAATGTAGGATTACTATCATTTAATACTATTGTACCATGAACATAGAAAGGAAACTGCAATTGTTCTTCCTCTACCATCACCCGTGTGCCCAAGGTATAGGTTGGATATTTGGTACCATACACTTTACGCATGGATTCAGTATCCTCTAAGGTAATTTTTGTATCCTCTTCACCTGGTTTTGAATGCTTAGCTAGGCTATTATTGATACGTTGCTGTGCTTGTGGTAATGCTTGGTTAACGCCTAATAGTATCATTTGTTCCACTATAGGATTCATCTCTACTTTGCCATCAAGATTAATTGGTAATGTTACCTCTGGATGTTTAGCTTGAATTTCTTTCATCGCTTCACGCATATCCACAGCCACCACTAGGGCTGTTTTTTCACCCGTTTCGTCATGGCCTTGAATTTGGTATACATCATAGAGTTTACCGAAGTCTTTCAAGTAGTCTCCCAGCTCTGCAGTCTCTTTAATATCGTCAACCTTATGTTTCTTAACAGCTTCTGTATGGGCTTGTGTTTGGATATCTTTCACCACATCCAACAATGCACTATGGCTAAGTTGTGTTACATCCACTTGACTAGGCACGGTCATTTTACCAGCCAACGTATTAATTTGAGTATCAACTTTCGATAGGATGTTCACCATTTTTGGCATGTTATCAGGCGCCTTAGCAGTTGAGTTTTCAAAGGCAGAGCCTAACTTATTGGACCAGTAATCATAGCTAGTATCATTCATAAAGCCAAAAGAGGTAACATAACTTGTTTTTGTAGGAATCACATAGGCGCGCATGCCCAATGGTGCCACGAATCCACCAAAGCCAATGTCACCACGCAAATCAATGCGATTCGCTAATCCATAGCCACGATCTGTTTTTACACGATTAGAAGCACTCTTCGTAAATTTAAGATCTACTAGTGGCAATAATTCAGCTATATAGGAATACGTCAATTTATCGTCCTCTGTAAGGCCTGGCTTTGTCATCAATTTTTCTTTGAGTTGAGCACGCATCACAGGATCATATTTAAATTCGCTGAAATGAGTATTCACTCTATCTAACTCTGCTTGTGTAGCCTCTCCGCCACTCATTAACAAGGCCATATCAACCATTTCCAGATTTATCGGTGCCTGCCCCGTCGCCTTTGCCTCTTGGTCAAGGAAATATTGGTATGCCTCTTTAGCTATCCCTATATCTCCTAAATAGGCTGTATGATGCCCCAATTTGTCCTCGCCTTGTAATTGATAATATTGAGGTACGCCTGTATAGATTGGGCCTGTATATGGTGTAAATTTAGAACCAACTTTTTCAGAGAATTTCTTATTTAAAGAGTCACGCACTTGACTTTCAATGCCTTTAATAATTTCTGCCTCGGTCTTATGTCCGTATTCATCCTTATCATACATAACGGTACTTAGACTTACTGCTTTCACATCAGCACCTAAATCCACAGATGTTCCATCAGATAATTTGATTGTGTCTGCCATAGCCACAGAGGACATACATACGGTCATAGTTGTAGTACATGCTAATAGTATTGCTTTCTTACGTAGTTTTTTCATAAACGCACCTACACCTTCCAAATCTCTCATTCATACTGTTCTATCAAGCATTCTAGTCATAATTATACACCAATTTAAGAGGTTCTCTCAAATTTACATTTCTTACAATCTACTATACAATAGTGTATATTATTGTAAGAATTATAGGAGGCTTCATATGTGGCAAGCTCGATTTTGTTTATTATTAACCGCACTCATCTGGGGTTCTACGTTTATTGCACAACGGATGATAGCCGATATCATCAACCCTACCGGCTATAACGCGGTCCGTTTTGCCCTCGGAGCCCTGGCTCTATCACCATTACTCTTTATAATGAAAGATAGTACTCCCACCGCAAAACCAAAATTTAATATTTACTGGGCCAGCCTACTATTAGGATTATTCCTCTGCATGGGGGCTAGTCTACAACAATTTGCCATCGCCTATACAACGGCAGGCAAAACCGCATTCATCACGGGCCTATACATCGTGCTTGTACCACTAACTGGATTATTCTTGGGCCATAGCTTCACCGTTTATTCCGCCATTGGCGTGCTCCTCGCTCTTCTCGGCGCCGGATTTATGACGTTCAACGAGGCTTTCACCATTTCCTGGGCCGATGCAATTTTATTGCTCAGCACCGTATTCTGGGTTGGTCATATTTTATTATTAAATACGTTCACGAAACAATATCCTTCATTTCGATTGGCCTTCGGGCAATTCGTGGCATGTGCCGCATTCTCCTTTATTTATACACAAATAGACTCACCGATTACCATTGGTGAAATCGAGGCAGCATGGCTACCAATTCTATGGGGCGGTCTACTATCCGTATCCATCGGCTATACGGGGCAGCTCATCGGGCAACGCAAGGTACCGCCTACAGAGGCCTCCCTATTAATGAGCCTTGAAATGGTCTTTGCCGCCCTCATTGGCTACCTCGTGCTGGGCGAAACATTAACCTCCCGTGAATTATGGGGCGTATTTTTCATCAGCATCGGCGTAGTTCTAGCGCAAATCCCATGTCCCTGGGCCATTCCCCCTATTGTAAAAGCATCAAAATAGATTAATTCTATGTTCTATGCCGTCATCCTCTACAGGCTCTTACTCATGCGTCACTGTAACAGCTGTTTAATCTGATGATGGCATACTCTATTTTAATATATTATGAGGAGCTCTCATGTTAATCTCTGAAATTATCCCTTTAATGCGCCCCCGTACATTAGCAGCCGCATTCAGTCCCGTTTTTATTGGGGCCACTTTTAGTTATTATGCCTTTGGCGCCGCCCATGGCACAGGGCTCGCCCTATTCCATTCCCTATTAATCTTTCTAGCCGTTGTATGCGCTCAAATCGTAGCTAATATGTGGAATGAATATTGCGATTTTAAATCAGGCCTCGATCATGGGCAAAAAATCGGTAATGCTGGATCTGTTACACGTGGAGCTATTTCCATGAGTTTATTATTAAACCTCATCAAAGGTTTTACTGTAATTCCACTACTTATCGGCATATACCTGTCAGCTACCATAACTTGGTGGTACATTCCTGCCGGCCTGCTCTGCATCTTGATTAGTTTCTTGTACTCTGGCGGTCCTAAACCAATTTCTCGTACACCTTTTGGGGAAATTGCCTCTGGCCTTGCTATGGGCTTAGCCATCGTGTTGATTACAAGCTATGCCTGGACACGCGAATTATCTTGGGCACTATGGATTCCAGCTATTCCTTCCATTTATTTGGTAGGTGCCATCATGTTAACGAACAATATTAGAGACTATGAAAATGATAAATCCCATGGTCGTCGCACATTGCCAATCGTCCTCGGCCGTGACCGCGCCCTCAACGTAATGAGCACTGGTTACTTCTTTATCTACATGTGGTTATTCGCCTGGATCTATCAGGGCAATATTCCTATCACATCCCTCTTGGCTCTGCTCTCTGCCATTCCTGCCGCTAAGGTAGTATCCATCCTCGTTCGTAATGATGATGTATTCAAGCTAGACAAGGCGATGAGTTTTACAGCCATGGCCTCCATCCTTTATAACATTTTATGGGGTATTGGCCTCATTATCGGGAAATTCATACTTTCCCTGTAATTCACTGCCATGATACAGTAACCTTTAATTTCATATAGTATTATTGAAAGCCCCATTCACTTGTAATGGGGCTTTCACATTGTCATATATGATATTCGTTAAACTTATAATTCACAAAATAGATATAGCAATATCCTATAACCGACTATAAGTATTTACAGTTAGTAGAACCCTGTAAAATTTAGTAGTATATTGTCATTGAGAAAAAACGTTATACAGTGTTATCGAGCCAGTCTCGATTAAAGTAAGGAGATGTTATAATGAAGAAAATTTTAGCATTAGCAGCAACAGTAGTGTTAGGCGGGGCTCTATTACTCAGCGGTTGTGGCAGCGATAAACAAGCTGACAAAGCAGCTGCTGGCTCTAACGGTGGCAAAGTGGTATTAAAAGTAGGGGCAACACCAGTACCACATGCTGAATTATTAGCACAAGTAAAACCAATTCTTGAAAAAGAAGGTGTGGATTTACAGGTGGTAGAATTCACTGATTACAATACACCAAACTTGGCATTGAACGATAAGGAATTAGATGCAAACTTCTTCCAACACGTTCCATACCTTGAAGAATTTGCTAAAGGTCACAACCTTAAATTAGCAGCTGTTGGTAAAGTTCACGTGGAACCAATCGGTTTATATTCTAAAAAAGTTACTGATATCAAACAATTGACTGATGGTGCAAAAATTGCGATTCCTAATGACCCAACAAATGGTGGTCGCGCTTTGATCCTTCTAGACAAAGCTGGTCTTCTTAAATTAAAAGACAACAAAAATATCGCTAGCACAAAAGCTGATATCGTAGAAAATCCACATAATTACCAAATCGTAGAATTGGAAGGAGCACAATTACCTCGTAGCTTCGAAGACGTTGATTTAGCAACAGTAAATACAAACTATGCCTTAGAAGCTGGTTTGAACCCTGCTAAAGATGCATTAGTATTAGAGGATAAAGAATCTCCTTATGCTAACATCATTGCTGTTCGTCAAGGCGATGAAAATCGTCCTGAAATCCAAAAATTGGTGAAAGCACTTCAAAGCGAAGAAATCAAAAAATTCATTGCTGAAAAATACAAAGGTGCTATCGTTCCAGCGTTCTAATCGGCACTCTCATCCGGTATAGAATAGATTCACTCACCAAGCCATGCAACTTCTATCTGATGGCTTGGTACTCCACACCATATAAGGTTAAACAAAAAGACTCACCGACGGGTGAGTCTTTTTGTTATGTAAATACAGTTCTACCATATAGGCAAATCCATGTCCAGACTATTTCTAGACTATATATGAGGATATGCTATTTGTATATTGAGCTCTTTGCATATTGAGCGATTTATAAATCCTTTGGACCAAAACTCAATGGCAATAGTTCATCTAAGGTATACACCTGCGTATGCCCTTTAAGATTAGTCAAGATAATGGTCGGTATATTAAACTCCACCATCACCTGACGGCATGCACCACAAGGGGCACATGGACCTTCTGTATCAGCGATCACAGCAATGGCTTGAAATAGGCGATGACCTTCGGATACTGCCTTGAAAATAGCGGTCCGTTCAGCACAGTTCGTCATACCAAAGGAAGCATTTTCAATATTACAACCTTGATACACCGTACCATCCTGACATAGCAAGGCAGCGCCTACGGCAAAGTTAGAGTATGGGCTATAAGATTGTTCTCTCGCCACTGTGGCGAATTGTATAAGTGTATTGATTTCTTCGCTATCCATTGAACCTCCTTACTCTACCATGCCTAAAATTGGATTTTGTAACTCTACCGGATCTGCACCAATCGTCAAGGCTTGTACATATACATCAGCTGCACGTTCAAATAAGGATTCATCATTAGCATATAGCGTCGCCAATATTTCCCCTACTTGAACTGCATCTCCAGTTTTCTTTGCCATTACAATACCGGCTCCAAAGTCGATGGTATCTTCCTTAGTGGCACGGCCTGCCCCTAATTGTACTGCTGCCAACCCGATTTCTTCAGTTTGCATATGTTGTATATACCCGCACTTTGTGGCCTTAATATCATAGGTATATGTTGCGCCAGGCAATAGGCTCGTATCATAAATGACCTCTCCATTACCGCCTTGAGCGATAATCATGTCTTGGAATTTACGAAGTGCACTACCATCGAAAAGGGCTTGCTTTGCCTTCGCTAAACATGCATCATAAGTGCCTAAATTAGATAATTCTAGCATATGAGCCGCCATGGTGACACATTCGTGTTCTAAATCACTAGGACCATGACCAGATAATGTCTCGATGACTTCCTTTACCTCTAGGGCATTCCCAATGGATACACCTAATGGGCAATCCATATCGGTTAATAGAGCTTTCATACGACGACCATTATGTTGACCAATGCGCACCATGACTTCCGCTAGGGTATGGGCATCATCGATGTTTTTCATAAAGGCCCCACTGCCTACTTTCACATCCAGCAAAATCGCATCACTACCAGCAGCGAGTTTTTTACTCATAATAGAAGATGCGATTAATGGGATACTTTCAACAGTGCCCGTCACGTCACGAAGGGCATAGAGTTTTTTATCGGCCGGCGCCAATTCACCGGATTGACCGATGACGCTGACACCTATTTTACGAACCTGACGAAGAAAGTCTTGTTCATCCATCTCCACGCGCATGCCCGGAATGGATTCCATTTTATCCACTGTGCCACCCGTATGACCGAGGCCACGGCCAGACATTTTTGCCACCTTACCACCGCAGGCCGCCACGAGAGGAGCCAATACAAGCGTTGTTTTGTCTCCTACGCCGCCTGTACTATGTTTATCTACCTTGATACCATCAATGCTTGATAAATCCACCATGTCACCAGATTTGGCCATAGCCATCGTCAATGTGCCAAGTTCTCGATTCGTCATGCCTTGGAAGTAAATAGCCATCAAGAGTGCACTCATTTGGTAATCGGGAATGATTCCGCCTACGTAACCGTCGATGATGGCCTGAATCTCTTGATCCGCCAGCTCGCCGCCATTACGTTTTTTCACAATCATGTCGTACATTCTCATAGATCTGCCCTCAAATTATTACACCATATCATCAAGACGATTCTTCAATAGACCTACGGCGGCACTTGCACCAATACGAGAGCAACCTAATTCTAAATAGGCCACCATATCTTCCACCATACGAATACCGCCAGCAGCCTTGATTTTCACCTTAGCACCGATATGCTCCTTAAATAAGGCTACATCTTTAATTGTGGTACCACCAGTGCCAAATCCCGTAGAGGTTTTAATATAATCGGCACCAGCCTCGGTCACAGCCTTGCACATTGCTATTTTTTCGGCCTCTGTTAAATAGCACGCCTCTACGATGACCTTTAAAACATGGGTACCGCAGGCCTTTTTCAAAGCACGGATTTCCTCTGTCACCTTACGATAATCACCATTTTTCACATCAGTCACATCGATAACCATATCGATTTCGGTAGCACCTTCGGCTAAGGCTTGGCGCGTTTCTGCCAATTTCACTTCTGTTGTTTGATACCCCAGTGGGAATCCCACTACCGTACAAATCACTAAATCAGGGTATTCATCAGCCACGCGTTTAACATAATTAGGCGGAATACATACAGAAGCAGCCTTATAGGCTACGGCTTCATCGCACAAGACCTTGATAGCATCCCAGGTAGCATCAGGTTTCAATAAGGTATGGTCAACTTTTGAAAGTATGTCTCTTCCGTACATAGGAGTCTCCTTTTAGAAAAATGATAATTGTTCTGGTTCAGCAGGCTTACGTAATTCCTCTTGGGCTGCTCTATTTTTGTCATCAATGAATGGTTCTAATGGTACACCAGTTTTCCGGAGCAAATCCTCTAATGATGTAGCACCTTTCAATTTGGCTGCCTCAATGGCAATTTTAGTGCATGTTTCTGCATCATCTAATGCATAGTGATGTTTAAATTCCACCCCCAAATAAGACCCTATTGTATTCAATCTATGATTTACAAGATCAGGCCACACCTTGCGGGATAATTTCACGGTACATGCATAATCGAGCTCTGGCCAAGGAATCTTGTAATGATCGAGTGTAGCACGCAATACACCAATATCGAATTTAGCATTATGGGCAATGACAATTTTACCTTTTAAATGGTTTTCATAAATACGGTCCCACAATGTATCAAATGTAGGCTCGTTTAACACGTCCTCCATTTGAATGCCATGAATCTCGATACATTCTGGATCAAAACTCATAAATGGCGGTTTTATGAGGCTATACGCCTTTTTTACTATCTGTCCATCCTCAACGGTTACAATCGCCAAGGAACAGGCACTATTTTTAAATTTATTAGCTGTTTCAAAATCTATAGCAGCAAAGTTTAACATAGTTATCCTTTCTATCATAATTTTATTCTATTTTGCGAACACCCTGTTGATATCCACTCTCTAATTATACCACTAAATCAATCGTTTTCGATAAACAAATGCTCCTATTAGTCACCTCATGGGGAAATTTGTGCACATTAACTCAGAAAAATTAGAACCCTGATTTATGAGCTTTCATTCATATAATTATTGACAGTATCCCTAAAAATATGTGAAAATTATTAAGATATAGATGTACCAAGGAGGTTATGGCATGGCAGATGATAGATTAATTGTCGCTCTTGATGTATCAACGATGGATGGAATGAAACAAATTGTGTCCTCTCTCGGTGATTCCGTCAGCTTTTACAAGGTAGGTATGGAATTATTCTATGCCGAAGGTGAGCAAACGGTTCGTTATTTGCAAGAGCAAGGCAAACACGTGTTCTTGGATTTAAAACTCCACGATATTCCTAATACAGTCGCTCATGGCGTGTCCTCCCTAACAAAATTGGGTGCGAATTTGATTACCCTTCATTGCCAAGGTGGCCCTGTGATGATGCGTGCGGCGGCCGATGCCGTTCGTGAAAGCTCCGAAAAACTCGGCGTAGAACGTCCGTTGTTATTAGGCGTAACTGTATTAACTAGCTTTGATGACGAAGCGTGGTCTGCAACAGGTGGTCAATTACCAATCGCTGATCAAGTGATTCGTTTAGCAAAACTAGCTAAAGAGTCTGGTCTTGATGGCGTCGTAGCGTCCCCACTAGAGGCTAAACTCATCCGCGAAGCCTGTGGCCCTGATTTCCTCATCGTCACACCTGGTATTCGCCCTAGCTTTGCTGCTACGAATGACCAAAAACGTATTTCTACGCCAGCTAGCGCATTACAAGATGGTGCCTCTCTCCTCGTTGTGGGTCGCCCAATCACCCAAGCGGAACAACCACAAGAAGCCGTTCGTTTAATTATTGAAGAAATGGAGACCGTATCCAAATGATGACAGAACAAGAAGTAAAACAATTACTAATCGACACACAAGCAATTTTAGAAGGTCACTTTCTTCTAACTTCTGGCCTTCACAGCCCAATGTACGTAGAAAAATTCAACGTATTACAACATCCAAAATACACTGAAAAACTTTGCCAAGAATTGGCTGAACGTTTCCGCGATCAAAATGTAGAACTCGTTATTGGACCAATGACTGGTGGTATCCTATTGGCTCACGAAGTTGGTAAAGCTCTTGGCACACGCGCTATCTTCACAGAACGTGAAAAAGGCGTTATGACACTTCGTCGTGGCTTCAAAATCGAACCAGGCACTCGCGTATTAATCGTTGAAGACATCGTTACAACTGGCGGTTCCGTACAAGAAGTTGTAAACGTAGTTAACAACAGCGGCGGCGAAATCGTTGGTGTAGGCCTTCTAGTTAATCGTTCCGGTGGCAAAGCAGAATTCGGCGTACCTCACGAAAAAGTACAAGCATTATTGAACCTTACTGTTCCAACATACAAACCAGAAGAATGTCCTCTATGCCATGACGGCGTAGCCATGACAGAACGTGGTAGCAAACACATTAAATAAAATATCGGTGACGGTAAAAGGCGCCCCTCTCACGAGGAGCGCCTTTTTTGTTGCTGTATTGTTTCCTGTACTTTATGTTGCTATGTTTTTGTTGCACTTTATATAGTTACGTTAGTGAAGCATGTGCTTTCACCAAGATAACCGCACAGTTACTATTTACTTGTCTGTGACAATGTCACATCCTTAGTGAATGTCTGTCCATTACGTTTCGCCGTAATAGTAACAGTATCACCCGGTTTTAATGTATCCATCACCTGACGAAGTTTCATGGATGTAGTCACATCTTTGCCATTGATGAATGTAATGATATCGCCACGGCGAAGTCCCGCATTAGCTGCTGGACCAACACTATCTAATTGAACGATGGCAAGGCCATTACCGCTGAAGGCTAGATTATTTTGAGCTGCTGTTTCCTTGTCGATAGCCCACACACCAAGGTATGGACGGATTACATAACCATTTTTAATGATGGATTCAATAATCGGTTTCGCCTCATTGATTGGGATAGAGAAGCCCATCCCCTCTACACCTTCTTGGGCAATTTTCGAGCTATTAATACCGATTAAATCACCGTCTGCATTGAGCAAGGCACCACCGGAGTTACCGGGGTTAATAGCGGCATCCGTTTGAATCAATGGGAAACGTTGGCCACTTTCATCAACAGTACGAGCCAAAGCACTAATAACGCCGCTCGTTACGGAACCTTTGAATTCAAGCCCTAGTGGATTACCGATGGCAATAGCTGGCTCGCCTACCTGCAATGTATCAGAATCGCCGATCGTGATTGGTTCAATATCGGGTGGCGGATTGATTTGCACCACCGCCAAATCGGTGGACGTATCTTTGCCGATAACCGTACCGTTTACAGTTTCACCATTAGACAATGACACCGATACTGTTGTGGCATCCGCCACCACATGGGCATTCGTTACAATATGGCCTTCCTTGTCGATGAGGACGCCAGAGCCCACACCTTCACCAACGAATACAGCCCGATTAAACATGTCTTGTTGGTACACCTTAGTGGTAATGCCGACAACGGCGGAACCAGATTTTTTAGCTGCTTGCACCACATAGGTATTGCGCGCACCAGATAACTCGGCATTTGCCGCCTTACGTTGTGTACTTTCTGTTTTTACTTGCGGATTCTGCGTACCCGACTGTATTTCAGAATAAATGCAACCTGCACCCACCCCCAACACTGCCGCAATACACACCCCTGCAATTGCTTTTTTTAAAGAAATTCTATTCATATGTATACTCCTCTTTATCTATACGTTAACAGCAGATGAGAACCTTTAAAGGAATTATAATCTGTTACAATATAACACCTAGCTTGTTAACCCAACTGTTGATACATGAAATATAGTTCTTCTTCATGAAAACAATGTGAAATACATAAAGGCCGCTCACCACACTGTGAACGGCCTTTATGCATATAGTTTGAGAGCGTAAGGATATGTTGAGAGAGAGCCTTTCATAAGAAAAAGAGAGAGAGAACTTGTTAAGAGAGAGAAGTTTTAGTGTACACTTTTTCTTAATCCAGTAATATACCTTACAACACTTATAGTATACCGCGATAACTTAAATTATTAATTCTAAACTTTAAAAATCTTATAAATCGTACATTATATATATATATAATCATAATAAGTAGCGGTATAATGATTGTCCCACCTGGGTTTCTAGATAATTCTATAAATTATACAAATTTATAACCCACGCCCCATACAGTGACGATATGTTTGCAATCAGAAGGATTTGCTTCCACTTCTTCACGTAGGCGGTTAATATGTACGGCTACTGTTGCATAATCACCATAGGATTCAATGCCCCATACACGTGCATATAATTCTTCTTTACTGAATACAATATCTTTGTTGCGCATCAAGAATTCAAGCAATTGGAATTCTTTCTTTTTCAAATGTACGTCTCTTTCGCCAATCCAAACTTTCATCATTTTGGGATCAAGACGAATTTCGTCAATTTGAATCGCATTCGTATTCATAGTTTCACGATTCGTTAAACGTTTGTATTGTGACAACATCGCTTTGATTTTTGCAATCAATACACTTGGAGAGAATGGTTTCTCGATATAATCATCGGCACCTAAACCCAAGCCACGAATTTTATCGATGTCATCAAGTTTTGCTGTTACCATCACGATAGGCACCATAACTTTGTCACGGATTTGACGACATACTTCAAATCCATCCATCCCTGGCAGCATAACATCAAGAATAATCAAATCTACTGGTTCTTCTGTAGCTGCACGAACGCCTTCTTCACCAGTATTTACTACTGTTACATCATAACCAGCAACCATTAAATAGTCGCGTTCAATATTCGCAACATCCAAATCATCTTCAATAATTAAAATGTGTTCACTCATTAGTCTACCTTTCCCATTGGAAATTCCAGTATAATTCTCAACCCATGGGGTTTGACGTTCTCAATTGCTACATCTCCGTCAGATACATCCATAATTCTACGAATAATGGATAGGCCTAACCCACTCCCCTTTTGAGAATTCGTTCTTGATGGATCCACTCGATAAAATGGTCTCATCAATCGTTCTAACGATTCTGGCGGAACCCCTGGTCCATCATCACTTAACATACACACGATTCTATCGTTCTTTCGAGCTACATCAATGACACAATGTCCGATGTCAGCTGTTTTATATTTAGCACTATTGTTCAACACATTCTGAATAACACGCTGCAATAATTGTGGATTTACTTTAATGAAAGCATCCTTTTCGGCATTTACTTCTATTTCAATCCCTCGCGTCTTATAGTGTGGTGCATTTTCCTCACAGAAAACTTGAACAAAGCGACCTAAATCAATTTTTTGTTTTGGTCTAGACTCTTCCTTGTACTCCGCAGTCGTAATGAGGAATAACTCCTCTAACATGGATTCTAAATCATTAGCACGTTTTAGAATAATTTCCATATATCGACTACGTTGTTCATCTGTTGGAGCTATACCGTCTCTAACACCTTCCGCATAAGCCTTAATAGCCGTCAACGGAGTTCGTATATCATGAGAAATGCCTGCTAATAACTCTTTTTGTTGTTCTTGTTCAATTTCAATTTGATGATTAGCTTCCTCTAACGATATATAGGCTGATTCTAAAGATTCATTGGCCGTTTCTAAAGACTTATTAGCAGTCTCTAAGGACTTAGTCATACTCTTAACATGAATCATCAAGAACTTTGTCACAAAAGAGTTCAACAAATAAAACGACAATAGCAATACCAATAATGCTACTATCATGATATACACAGACACTGATTCTAACAAGTCATTATTACCGCCAATACTCTCTTTAGCAGAGAAAATATATACGTAATTGTGATTGTCGGTCCTACGTCGGCCTTCGTACACATTGGTTTCATTAGATTGATACATAATACCAACCAACTCTGGGTTTACATCTAATAAGCCCACAATGGCTGATGAATTATAAATCCCAGGATCACCATAGCGATAGATTACGCGTCCTTTATCAAGGACTTCTATATATACTTCTTTTGGGTCAAATAGACCATATGAATAATCAACAATATACTGTGCATCACGATTCTCCAAACCATAAAACGTCAATGGTTCTAGTACCCGTGTCACTACTTTCAATGTCCGCTCTGTTTCTATTCGATAATAAAATCCTGCATTAGCTAATAATTTTAACCCCAAAAAATAGGATAATAACAGCACCAACGCAATCAGAATAGGAACGACAAACATTACAATGTTTAATATCCATATACGACCTTGTAGTTTCAAACGCTTGTTACCTCATATAATTATTTAATCAGTATACATTATAGTTTAAGCTATTTATATCGCAATTAGCAAGTTATCTAGGTAAACTTATACTAACCCTAAACTAAGTATATACTGATTTTCAAAAAACACCTACTATATCGGCCGCATAGAGCAATTATATACTACTATCAATAGTATAAAAAGCACCACAGCAAGCTGTGGTGCTTTCACACTCATATATGAGGTTATTCAATCCATCGTATAGAATACAAAGGATTAAAAATTATTTACGGTTAGCATCGAAGAAGTTAACTGCTACTTCTGGGAACATAGCATAAGTTAATACGTCTTCATCAGTGATGCCATTGTAACCTTTGGAAGCAAGGTCTGCACGGTAGCCTTCCAATTCAGGAGCGATTTGGTCAGCTGGACGACAAGTGATAGGTTCTTCATCTTCGATGATTGTTCTGCGAGTTTCTTCAGAAACTGTACCAGGCAATTTACCGTATTTACCACGAACAAGGTCTTTAACTTCGTTAGGAACCATTTTGTAACGGTCGCCCATCATAACGTTCATCATAGCCATTGTACCAACGATCTGGGATGTTGGAGTTACCAATGGAGGGAAGCCCAAGTCTTCGCGTACGCGAGGCATTTCGTCCATTACGTCGAAGAAACGATCGCCCATACCCATTTCATTCAATTGGTTTTGAGTATTAGACAACATTCCGCCAGGGATTTGGTAGCGACGAACTGCTGGAATTACGTCAGAAGCTGGTTTCAAGTTAAATTCTTCAGCAATTTCAGTTTTAACTTTGCGGAAGTGTTCAACTAATGGAATGAATTTATCAAGGTCAAGACCAAGATCGTATTCAGTACCTTTGAACATTTCAATCATAGTTTCAGTAGCTGGTTGGCTAGTTGCATGAGCGAATGGGCTGATAGCAGTATCGATGATATCGCAACCTGCTTCAACAGCTTTCAAATATGTAGCACTAGCTAAACCGCATGTGAAATGGCTATGTAAGTCGATATCCAAGTTATCGCCAAAACGTTTTTTGAATGTGGATACCAAGGAGAATGCATCGTAAGGAGATAATAGACCAGACATATCTTTAATGCAAAGAGAATCTGTACCCATTTCTACCAAAGTTTCAGCAACTTTCAAGAAGCTTTCATCAGTGTGTACAGGGCTGATAGTGTAAACCATAGCGGATTGTACATGAGCACCAGCTGCTTTGGAGTATTTAATAGCGGCTTCCATATTACGAGGATCATTCAACGCATCGAAAATACGGATACGGTCGATACCGTTTTTAACTGCTGCTTTACAGAATGCTTCTACCACATCATCAGCGTAATGTTTGTAACCAAGTAAGTTTTGACCACGAAGCAACATTTGTAGTGGTGTATTTTTTACGTTAGCTTTTAATGTGCGAAGACGTTCCCATGGATCTTCGTTCAAGAAACGAAGACAGCTATCATAAGTTGCGCCGCCCCAACATTCAAGAGCTTCATAACCGATGTCATCTAATTGACCTAATACAGGCAACATTTGACCAATACGCATACGAGTTGCCAATAGAGATTGATGTCCGTCACGAAGAACGGTTTCCACTAGTCTTACTTTTTGAGCCATAACTTTTCCTCCACTTCAAGTCATCTGATTTATGTGTAACTTTATACAATCTACAATCAGATACCTCATACCTATTATTTAACGATACGAATTCTACATACATCCATAAGATTTCATAGGAATGATACCGTTAGAACATACTTATATTAGACTACAGTCAGATTTCTTTGTCAACAATGTACCTATGCAAATTACTCATCAAAACGGGAATTACAGGGCTATTTTTTATGGGATATTTTTATGTCCACCCTAAAAACATTGTTATTTACTCAACTTGTGAGAGCCAATCGTTTGACTCATGCTATAGAAATAAATATTATATTGAAAATCCATTTTTTTGAAAGAAAATAATTATTCTTAATAATCCTTATTTTATCTACTAAAACTCTCGATATTCTCCCAAATTTCTTTGATTTATATATAAATTTTATTGATGAGTTAATCCAGGATATATGAATGCATAAATTTTCGTTTTTATGATTTTATTTCCAATATTATTAGCATCCTATGACACTATAAAAATTACTCCACTAAAAAATTAGTGGAGTAATTTTCACATAGCAATTGATAGTCTATCTTATTTTACTTTTTTAGGAGCCGTTTCAAGAACGATATTCTTGCCATCTCGCTTTACTTGAATGGAAAACGCCCCTTCTCCTTCTTTAAAATACTCCATTTTAATATCTAGAAGCATCTTACCAATTTGAGTTTCCACCTTTTCCGTTAAAAACTCGCGGTAGAATTCATCTTGGCTATTGCCTTTATGAATAACGGTTTTCTTTGCCTCTGCTTCACGTGTAAGCATGGTATTCTCAAAGCTTACTTCTTCTTTGAAATTCTTCATCATATCCGCATCGGTTAACCCTTTTTGAATCTTAAATTTTGCCATACCCATACCTCCTATATCCTCTGTAACCTCTGTTATACAGACAGATTCTATATGCTTATATCGTCCGAGTTACTAACTCTCGTATAACCTGAGCCACACGTTCTGGTGTTAATTCATTCATACAGTTATGATGCCCTTTAGGACATTTCCGTTTTCGGCAACCTAAACAATCCATATCAGATTGCTGCAATACATGATAAGAGCCAGTAATAGGCCCCCATTGTTGTGGTTTTGTAGGGCCAAATAAGGATACACTAGGGACCATCTCAGCTGTGGCCATATACAAAGATCCCGTATCTCCACTAACCACGATATCACAAGCCTTGATAAGGGCTGCACTCTCGCGAATTGTGGTTTTCCCCATCATGTCATACACATGCTCACCTTGAGGTAATTGAGGACTAAATTCTCGTGCCTCCTTTGGCCCCCCAACATACACAATGTCCATCTCCGGTGAAAGTGCCCTCACTAATGATGTCCAGTGGTAAATAGGCCATTCTTTGCTCGCCCAAGAGGCACCTGGCACAATAGCGATACGAGCCCGTCTTGATTGTGTTTGAGTAGTTGGGGTAGTGCCCTCCAGAGACGGTATTTTAGAGTCATGTACCAATTTATTAAAATATGTATCCACCTCGGCTTGCGCCCAAGCGATTTCCGATTCGGACAGGTTCAATACCATCTGAAGATCTATACCATCCGATTGTGATACACCTAAAGATACTGCTGAAAAACCATGTTTCTCTAATGCCTTTGGCAATAGTTGAGCCACTTGCAAATAGCGTTTAATAACATGATCCTGGTTCGCCTCAGATTTAAAATTGGTAAATAGCCAATTCAATTCCTTCGTGCCGCCTAGTCCTAAACGGATGGGTGCGCCAGAAGCCAAGAGAACAAGTCCGGTGATGAGACGTCCCTGTACATCTACAGCGACATCAAATTTATAAGGTTTGATTTTCTCTCTTAGTTCCCACCACATGCGCCACATCGTCGGAATATGTATTTTTTTAGAATGGGCTTCGTACGCATCACGTTCCCACTCGATGATTTCGTCTACATATGGATTATGACGGAGAATCTCCGCCATAGTTGGTGTAACAATCCAGTGCAACTTGGCCTCCGGATAGTGCTCCTTAATCCATCTTGCTGCTGGTGTCGCATGCAATATATCTCCAATGTAGCTCATTCTTACAAATAATATATTCATAGGTTGAGCTTTCTATCTAAAATATTTACCAAGGCTCGTTGCTAATACCTCTATGCCATGGTCCCCCTCTCGGCAAACGCAGTTCCGTTGCATTGACTCAAGAGGGAATCAATACATTCTTGCACATACGTTTAACGAGTTTTCTTATCTGAATCAGATTTACTATCAGAGTTTGATTTACTGTCAGACTTACTATTCGATTTGCTATCCGATTTAGATTTGCCAGCAGTATCTTCTCTTTCATCAGTGATTTTTGTGGCCGTATCAGAACCATTAGCCATGATATCTTTCACCTCATCCATTGTCACCTCGGACAATGTGATAGGGTTATTATATTTGTACACAGGTTTAAATCCTACACCCAATTTACCTTCGTAGACCGCCAGTGCGTTATCATCCTCGTCAACGCGAGCAATGTAGATATTTTGTTTATTATCTACGCCAATCAAGCGGTAACGGCCGGATGGATTGATAACACGCCAACCACCTTCTGTACCGTCGAACATAAATACGTCGCCAGTACGAACATTGTCGTAGAAGAATTTATCTTCGTCATAGAAGACAGCGATACGGCCAATGTTGGAGGCCTGCATGTACACACGACGTGTATCATAATTGGCATCAGTACGGTAAATACGATATGTACTTTCCGCGACTTTCACCTTCATGTACACCACGTTTGTCGCCTCTGAATAAGCTACATCAACGATTTTACTTCCTTCTGGAACATCCTCGAGCTCAGTATCTACTTCATGGTCTGGGTCATCAGCATTGAGACGGGCCATGATAACTTGATCCTTAGGTCCACCATAGAGGCCCATGATGGCAAGGTTACGATCAGGCATCCAGTCAAAATAGCTAACGGAACGACCTTTGAGGTCAATTTCAGCAGGAGTATCCTTGCCAGATGTGTAAATACGAATAGATTTTTCTGTTACCACCGCCATATATTTACGGTCGTAGGAGAAGTATTTATTACCTTCTTTGATGTCAGGGAAATTGTCGTCTGCTTTTTGACTTTCACCAGCCACACTAAAATCCGTAGTTGGTGCAAACATATATTGATCTAAATAATAGTAAATACCGCCTTGTAGCAAGATGCCTAGGGTAAAAGCAGTCATTACCTTTGTGATAGGTTTCATGAGTCCTCCTATTTCACGATAAACGCAGTTGGAATCATGCGTTCACCCAGTAAATCGGCTGGTTTATTAACCACCTTGCCATTTAAATACAATGTTGTACTAGAACCACCATCGAGGTTCGCCGCAATGTACGCACCTTTTTCATACAAGATATCTTGTACATCCCGCAATGTGGCCCCGATGGAATAGCCCGGTTGACGACCGTCGATAACAAGGAACAATACTGTACCATCCTTGCGTTGACCAATCGCAGTACGAGGGCCTACGCCCCAACCGCCGTCACCGTCAGTAATCATTTTTTCACCATTCACAATCAATGGAGGTCCAAAGGTAATCCCTTCAGATGCATCCATATCTTTCAATTCAGTTTTATCGTAGTTACCGGCAATCAAGTTACCAGATTTAGAGAAACCAACAAAATCAACGTCTTCGTCAGGGCCAACGTCCTTGCCGATGATGTATTCCCCATCATGCAAGATGAAACCATATGGCAAACGTCCTGTACCAGTACCGTTTGGATCATGGAAACCACCACCATTGATAGCTGCTACCCCATCATTCATTTTAGCGATGTTACTTGTAGTATCGCCTTTTTCTTGAATGTTAGCAGCTGTGGCCACTTGAATACGTTTTGGATTCGGAATTTCAAGAATGTAACCCACGTAACGAGCAGACTCAATTTTTTGCAAATTGAGAGAAGCGTCCTCTTTAGCTTCAAATTTAAATAATTCTTGGCTTTTAACAACCCCTACCGTTCCTAGGATTTTTTGCAATTGCTCATCATTGAACAACCACGTAATATAGTGCGGATGACGAGATTGCAACACCGCACCGATAACGGCACGTTTTACATTGTTGAAAGGTCCAAACAACACCACGAACGGTGCAGACACGGCTGTAAATATAAACATGAGCAAGATAAACTTGACCCAAAACTTGCTGAAAAATGATTTCATAATAACCTCTTAAATATCGCTGTAATGCATTGTGTTCAAGCGTTCTTCAAAATGCTGTAGGTCTACGGCATTGCCAACCCAAACGCGTAAAATATTGTACGGATTGTCACCTTCGTGAGCCCAGCCAGATTTCATCATCATAGCCATTTTGATGCCCGCCTTCTTGGCAGCCGCTTGAGAATATTCGTTTGTATCACCATAAGGGAAACAGAACCACATGTTGTTATCAATGCCGACCTCTTTTGCTAATGCGTCTTGGCCCTTCTTGATATTTTCATATTGTTCTTGTTCTGACAGTTGCCCCATTTCCACATGGTTAAATCCATGATTTGCGATAGTCATACAGCCCTTTTTCATTTCCCGTACTTGATCCCATGTCAATCGTGTTCCGATATCACCAGGATTGATAAATACGGTGCCTGCAAAGCCATATTCTTTTAGCACTGGATACACAATGCTATATGTATCTGCGTAACCATCATCAAAGGTGAGTACCACTGGTTTTTCTGGCACTTTGTCACCCTTTGTGACATACGCGTATAATTGCTCCATTGTGAGCGGATGATAGCCATTGTCCTTGAGGAATTTCATTTGTTTACGGAACAAATCCTCAGCAATGACCGCATCATTGTCCTTGTCAGGACCTACCTTGTGGTACATCAATACTGGTATACCTTCCTTCGGTGTCACAAGATTTACCTTTTCCTTTGGTTTCTCTTGTTGTACCGCCGTCTGTCCAGCATTTGCCTGATTCTTGGAATCCGTGTCGGCACCAAACAGTCCACACCCTGCCATGAGCAGTGCCATCGATGCAATGGCGATTATGAGTAAAGAAATTCGTTTCATAGCGACTCCTTATTTTGCGTATTAAATTACAGTTTATTGTACCACTTTTTCACCATATAGTAAAAAATAAAAGGGCTCTCACCGTGAATATATTGCAGAATTTACAAAATATTCATGGTGAAAGCTCTAGTTTATGATTATTTGCCTATGAGAAACATAGTAACCGCCATATTCTGATAGTATGATACCGTTCGATGTATATGACTTTACTTGAATATCGAGTTATATTACTTTAATCGAATAGCGAGTTATACAACTTTAGTGGGATAACGACGCTCGAATTCATCGTAAATCTTGCGCAAGCGCTCATCTAAACATGCTTCTGTAGCTTCTTTCAATTCGCTAGGCACCCCATAGTAGGCAGCTGCTACTCCACCAGCTATAGCTGCTATAGTATCGCTATCCCCACCGATAGAAATGCAGTTGCGGATACAATCCACATAGTCGGTACTTTCAAAGAAGCACTGCAGAGCCTGCGGCACCGTCCCCTGGCAGGTACCATCAAATTTGTAGGTTTCACGCAGTTTATCAATGGTAAATCCAATTGGATAGTACTCATCATTAATGACGCGTTCGATATCGTCCATAGATGCACCATGTTTCGCCATAAATACGGCAACAGCGGTCGCTTCGGCCCCTTTGAGACCCTCAATATGATTGTGAGATACCATTGTCACGATTCTTGATAACACCTTGACCTCACCGATGTCATTCGCCATTTCGCCTACAGAACTGATACGCATGGCAGAACCATTGCCACAGCTGTTGTAGCCAATTTCATCATCAGAGTACATCCATTGATAAAAATGAGACCCATAGCCACAATCATCATAGGGCCGGCCAATCATTTTCATGAATTTAACAACGATTTCGGCAATTTCTTCCTCTTGTTTCCACGTCAATTGGTGATATTTATCAAATGCGAGCAGACCTTTTTCCTTGCAGTCCAAGAGTCCCCCACCAATGGCGATAGTCATGATAGAATCGTCCGTCACATAGCAACCTGGTGCAAAGAAATCAAAATCTTTCGCGCGGTAATTATTAAATTCAAATGGTGAGCCAATAATATCCCCAATAATTGCACCTATCATAGTTTTCCCCTCCGTAACGCAAACAAATTAAATTTCCCCTGATTTTTCTAATTCTAACAGCTTTATTTTTTTGTCAACGCCACCAGCATAACCAGTCATTTTCCCATCTGCCCCCATCACACGATGGCAAGGGACGATGATGGAAATAGGATTATGACCAACCGCACCACCAATAGCACGAGAACAAGCTTTGGAGGTTGGATCTATTTGTTTCAACATATCTGAAATTTCCCCATAGGTCACGGTTTTACCATGCGGAATTTCAAGAAGAAGATTCCACACTTGTTGTCTAAATGGTGTTCCTACGAATTGTATGGGTGGGAATTTCTTAGGTTTCTTACCAGCAAAATATTCCTCAAGCCACTGTTTTGTTTGTTCCAATACGTCGCAAGTTTTTTCAGTATATTCTGCGCCTAATGTGGCACGATCATATTTTTGTCCGTCAAACCATAGGCCTGTTAGGGCATCGCCGTTGCTAGCGATGGTGATGGGGCCTAGTGGGGAATTAAAATGTTGGATGAATTCCCTGGTGATACCCATATAGTTATTTTCCTTTTCAAAAATGCATTTACAGTTCTCAGCAATATACAAAGTTACACTACTCTCAAACGAGGAAGTTAATTGCACCACCAACTACATTGTTTTGGAGATTTACAGAATTACACTACTCTCAAACCACACTGTTGCATTGTTTGATAATGTAATAGTTTTGGAGATTTACAGAATTACACTACTCTCAAACCGTTCTATTCAGACAACTGATAGGGGTGTGGTTTTGGAGATTTACAGAATTACACTACTCTCAAACGCACGAATGGCTGGTGCAATTCACACCGTCGGTTTTGGAGATTTACAGAATTACACTACTCTCAAACTTGCACTGCCT
This sequence comes from Veillonella absiana, assembly GCF_032970865.1. NCBI lineage: Bacteria > Bacillati > Bacillota > Negativicutes > Veillonellales > Veillonellaceae > Veillonella > Veillonella absiana. The sequence goes on from NZ_JAWJZB010000001.1 coordinate 76,676, forward strand.
ACATTGTTTAGATGATAACGTTTTGGAGATTTACAGAATTACACTACTCTCAAACTATACACCCCTCTGTAGGGCAAGTTCCATCGTTTTGGAGATTTACAGAATTACACTACTCTCAAACCACCCTCTGTGCTTTCATATAATACCATTAGTTTTGGAGATTTACAGAATTACACTACTCTCAAACGAATAAAAAAGAGCGGTAAGTATTAGCAATGTTTTGGAGATTTACAGAATTACACTACTCTCAAACTTCACATGCCGGAGTTATCCATGAGCATATGTTTTGGAGATTTACAGAATTACACTACTCTCAAACGACTCCGCAAATGTTTGGCTCGCTGGGTTGAGTTTTGGAGATTTACAGAATTACACTACTCTCAAACTGACAGCATATCTGATTTAGTCGAGCGGTGGTTTTGGAGATTTACAGAATTACACTACTCTCAAACGTAATAACTACCCGCAGAGGCAACCGTATCGTTTTGGAGATTTACAGAATTACACTACTCTCAAACTTTAGGGTACGGTGGAATTGTAGCACAACGGTTTTGGAGATTTACAGAATTACACTACTCTCAAACTCAATTGTCGATAATATGATTGAGCCTATTGGTTTTGGAGATTTACAGAATTACACTACTCTCAAACTATACCCGAGTAATTTTATACTGGCCATCAGTTTTGGAGATTTACAGAATTACACTACTCTCAAACACTCTAAAGAGTGGTATAAAACTAGAAGCAGTTTTGGAGATTTACAGAATTACACTACTCTCAAACTGGTCAGAACAACGCACTACAAAAAGTGGTGTTTTGGAGATTTACAGAATTACACTACTCTCAAACACTCTAAAGAGTGGTATAAAACTAGAAGCAGTTTTGGAGATTTACAGAATTACACTACTCTCAAACGCGTAGCGTAGTCGAGTTATTAATGTGAATGTTTTGGAGATTTACAGAATTACACTACTCTCAAACCTCCTCTATTGCGTCTAAACGTTCGCTTAAGTTTTGGAGATTTACAGAATTACACTACTCTCAAACATTGACTGTATCTAACAGATTCGCCCATGGGTTTTGGAGATTTACAGAATTACACTACTCTCAAACACTCTAAAGAGTGGTATAAAACTAGAAGCAGTTTTGGAGATTTACAGAATTACACTACTCTCAAACCTTATTTGTCTTGCTACTAGTATCTTTCATAGTTTTGGAGATTTACAGAATTACACTACTCTCAAACTTTAAAAAACTCATCATCACGAAGCTTTAAGTTTTGGAGATTTACAGAATTACACTACTCTCAAACAGAGACTAGGAGGTACGTGGTGGCTAGAAGGTTTTGGAGATTTACAGAATTACACTACTCTCAAACTAAATAGGGGGTCATTATGAGCGTAAATCTGTTTTGGAGATTTACAGAATTACACTACTCTCAAACCGTACAGCAGGGCAATTAATCGAGGCCCTTGTTTTGGAGATTTACAGAATTACACTACTCTCAAACCACGCGTCTCTCGGCTATGAATACGATTTGGTTTTGGAGATTTACAGAATTACACTACTCTCAAACCTTATTTGTCTTGCTACTAGTATCTTTCATAGTTTTGGAGATTTACAGAATTACACTACTCTCAAACAGAGACTAGGAGGTACGTGGTGGCTAGAAGGTTTTGGAGATTTACAGAATTACACTACTCTCAAACTAAATAGGGGGTCATTATGAGCGTAAATCTGTTTTGGAGATTTACAGAATTACACTACTCTCAAACAATGGTTTGTATTCGTTCTAATTCGTCTCTGTTTTGGAGATTTACAGAATTACACTACTCTCAAACTGACGGTATATCGGATTTAGTCGAGCAGTGGTTTTGGAGATTTACAGAATTACACTACTCTCAAACACATCATATCAGCCATTTGCTTGCCACTTGGTTTTGGAGATTTACAGAATTACACTACTCTCAAACGCAGATGAATACAAGGACATCACAGGGGAAGTTTTGGAGATTTACAGAATTACACTACTCTCAAACAGAGGTGATTAAATGAATGAGATTATAGCAGTTTTGGAGATTTACAGAATTACACTACTCTCAAACGAGGAATGCAAATGTTCAAGACAATCACAAGTTTTGGAGATTTACAGAATTACACTACTCTCAAACCTAGTCCAGGCTCGGCTGTGCAGGATATCGGTTTTGGAGATTTACAGAATTACACTACTCTCAAACGTTCCTAATTGATGTCCTGTAACACTTGATGTTTTGGAGATTTACAGAATTACACTACTCTCAAACGCGTTCGGCTGGCTTTTGTTCGAACCGTTCTGTTTTGGAGATTTACAGAATTACACTACTCTCAAACGCACTGTAGTTGGTCTCCTACGCTGTAGTAGTTTTGGAGATTTACAGAATTACACTACTCTCAAACCAAAGCTTGAATATACAATATTACTATCCTGTTTTGGAGATTTACAGAATTACACTACTCTCAAACGACAAGGTTGACTTGGATGCGACAATTAAGGTTTTGGAGATTTACAGAATTACACTACTCTCAAACTATTTTGTATTGTAGCCGTTTCAACAAATTGTTTTGGAGATTTACAGAATTACACTACTCTCAAACTTAATTTTCCCATATGTGTCCATTGCGATAGTTTTGGAGATTTACAGAATTACACTACTCTCAAACTCATAATACGGATGCATCTGCACATACAGCGTTTTGGAGATTTACAGAATTACACTACTCTCAAACGTTCCGACTTGATGCCCCGTAACACTTGATGTTTTGGAGATTTACAGAATTACACTACTCTCAAACCACTTCCGCATCTTCTTTCTTATTCAAGTTGTTTTGGAGATTTACAGAATTACACTACTCTCAAACTGGTTATGGCCACTATATCCAAAGTCAACAGTTTTGGAGATTTACAGAATTACACTACTCTCAAACATATTAATTGTTTCTTCAACATCGTAAATGGTTTTGGAGATTTACAGAATTACACTACTCTCAAACGGTGATATCGCAATGGACACATATGGGAAAGTTTTGGAGATTTACAGAATTACACTACTCTCAAACCATTTTGACGCGGATAGGTGATGAACGCATGTTTTGGAGATTTACAGAATTACACTACTCTCAAACACACCTCACTCTTCTATCTTTAGACCTGATGTTTTGGAGATTTACAGAATTACACTACTCTCAAACTCAAACTCGAAATCCCAGAGCGGTTCGAACGTTTTGGAGATTTACAGAATTACACTACTCTCAAACTGGTTGTTTTTGTCTGTTCCGCGAGTAACAGTTTTGGAGATTTACAGAATTACACTACTCTCAAACAACTAATTGCTCGTTTTAAATGTTTGCGCAGTTTTGGAGATTTACAGAATTACACTACTCTCAAACGAACCATAAACTCCTAGCAAGTCGCCAGATGTTTTGGAGATTTACAGAATTACACTACTCTCAAACGACCAATGTTCGCAATTTAGAATATTTATAGTTTTGGAGATTTACAGAATTACACTACTCTCAAACAGGAGGATGTAAAATAATGGAAGACAATGAGTTTTGGAGATTTACAGAATTACACTACTCTCAAACAAAGCATTGCGACAGAAATAGGGGAAAAGTGTTTTGGAGATTTACAGAATTACACTACTCTCAAACTAACGCCTTGCGTTGGAATGGTGGAGTTGGGTTTTGGAGATTTACAGAATTACACTACTCTCAAACAAGTAGGCGAATTAAAAGGCGCTGCTGCTGGTTTTGGAGATTTACAGAATTACACTACTCTCAAACCATATTGTCTAGTATATGTTGATTTCTGATGTTTTGGAGATTTACAGAATTACACTACTCTCAAACTGCCGACGCCGATTGGCAATCTCGAGGATATGTTTTGGAGATTTACAGAATTACACTACTCTCAAACTGTCGAATGAACTCAAGTAATGTACGGTCAGTTTTGGAGATTTACAGAATTACACTACTCTCAAACCAGCCTAACATCTGTAACTACATTGTTAAAGTTTTGGAGATTTACAGAATTACACTACTCTCAAACTTAGAGTTAATACGGATATCCTCAATCTTAGTTTTGGAGATTTACAGAATTACACTACTCTCAAACCCCAAATACGCGTTTGGGGTTCAAAAGCAACTCGGGCTACCACCAGGTGTAATTCTGTAAACACCTTAAATCAAACAAAAATCTTTATCTAAAATATATCGTACTTCCAGATTTTTATCAAATTCAATCCTGTCCACGGAAGATTCCAAGCATAATACAGAAAATTTCTTTTCGATCAAGGTTTTAAACAAAATCCCCCTTTCATCCACGTTGGTTACTGCATGTAGATTGACTAGAACAAATAGATTAGGGTTAATAAATTCCTGTACGACCTCAATATAAGATACTAAATCTATAAGTTCTCCTGTATTCTCAATATAGAAATTGAATCCTCCCATTTTTACAAGTTCTTGTACACTAAGCTCTTGTTTATGAATGATATCATAAGGATATTCGTTTTCTAGGGAGTAGTAAAAATTTTGGATTTTCTGATTAATATCAAAAATCTCTTGCATAAAATCATTGCCAGTTTTAATTAATTGGTTCTGTAATTTTGTCAAAATCTCCCTACTATTGATATCCGTATTTAATGGATCTCTAATTACATAAAGCTGCTTTTCTAAATTTAAACACTTACCATCTTCACCTAATACCCACAGGCCCGCTTCACCATTACTTTGAGCGACCAGATCATATAATAAATGTCTAAACTGTCTTTTATCCTCAATCACAAGAGTACTAACTTTATCATCTGTGATATCCATAGTAATCACAGAATCTCCATAAGATAGCTTCATAATATAATTATTCTCTCTGTTGTATCTATAACTTCACTATGTTTTTCACCAACAAGAACCTCCATCTTTGCAAACTGCTTTTCCGTTATGGTGAGCATAAACAAGCTACCTTCAGGTGGTTTATTGTTCCGAATGTTATTCATAATTAGATTGGCACTGGTAGTATTTAACACCAACTTAGAATATACCGACTCTTGTAGCATTTGAAACCCAATCATTATCAAGTATTTTCGAAACTTTCGATATTCACGTTTTTCTGCTGATGATACGGTAGGTAAGTCAAACATCACTAATATTCTCATAAATCTATAACTCATGTTGAATAAACCTAATCATCTGGTTATTACCAGTCCGTAGCGCTTCAAACAAACTTTTACAATAGATGCGAATTGCATTATTTAGCACCTGCACATTGCCGTCAATATATACATCATTTGACATTATTTCTATGAGTAGTCGTTTCTCTGCACCACCAAACTCTGTAAATTGATTTTTTACAACCACCTCATCTACAAAAATTCGTAAAGGTTCGACAAAATCGGATCCTAGATTATACTGGTTGAATTGATTGCAATGATTAAGCCCCAATTGGGTTATATAGCCCATCCCTACAATTTCACGATTCACAGCTGATAGCAATATAGCATATCCATAATTCAATGCAGCATTTATTACACAATCTTGTTCTCTTGTAAAAGATTTTCCAAACAATGCATTAAAATAAACTTTTGCAGCATGCCCCTCCCGCTGTGTCTCATCATTTAATGTTAATTCATTTAAATATTGATCTAGTAAATAGGCTTCCTCTTTATTCTCCGCCTTTAGAAAATTACACTGGTTTTCGATTTTCCGTCGCACAATTTCAGTCCATATGATGGCTTTTGTCTGTGTATCCCATTCACTTTGCTCTCTGCAGCGTTTGCTACTATTATGAGCCCCATAAAAAGGATTCACTTCACACATAGGGTTCCGTTTTTCATCACAAAACACTATTTTTACTTTTGCCTTCACCAATTCATTTAAGAGTACAGCGGTTAAACTAACCGCTGTAGACTCAATAATTAACATGTAAATTTCACTAATATAAATCTTCGTCGTTTCAAAGTCTTTACGAACTAGCATGTAGTTCATCTTAAAGTCTAGTTTCGCTCGACTTCCGACCACTACAGTACGCCAACTCATATTAACCTCCAATAATTGGAATCTCGTTTTTAAATAATCCGGTCACGGACTCATTAATTACAACAAATTCGTCCACAGATGATAATTTAAAACCTTGAGTTGCTCTTGATGCTTTTATTCCTAATGGTTTAAGGTCAAATGTAGATTTCAACTGAGTTAAAAAATTCAAAACTTGCATTACCTGCTTACATTGCTCCGTCAAATCAAGCTTTTTAAAATTATCTAAACCCGTTGCTCTTAAATCCTCGTACTTATTACCCCTCATATGTTTATAGATGTTACTATTAAACTTATTTATTAACTCGATAAAAATTTCTAGATTTTTATCATATGAAATGATTTGGTCATTAGGCGCCAAATTACCATTTTCAGATTGAAGTTGCACAAATTTCTCAACACTCTTAATATACTTTGTAGATTTATCACTTAGTGCAACTTGTATTGCTGCGTCTATACAGAAACGATCATTTGTTTTGCCACCGACATAGTAATAAAAGCCATCAATTTTTACAAGAGAATTTATGCATATTTTTTTACAGAGTATTTTAATATCAGATAATTTATCTGTATTTACAGTTACATATTTTTGAATTGATACATCATCATTCAACCTATTACTTACATTTAATGGTATAGGCATCATATACACGTCTCTACTGCCCTTATTATTCATCCCACTATAAATAACAAAGTATGCATTCTTTATTTTTGTATACCCTCCATATTTCGTTACATCGCCTAATTTAGAATCATTTGGTTGCATTGCTACATAGGATTCTGGTTTAGCAACTCCAGCTTTGTACACTGTTGCATCATAAAGTGCGCCTTTTTGCTCAACCAACTTCCTAGTCACCCGCACATCATTGCTACTCATCATCTTCGTAATAATTGACATATCACGCTCTTTATTCCAAATCAGCACTTCTTTACCGTTTGCACGTTTTACTAAGATGTCATTATCAAACATTTTAGCCAAGTTATAGACTCTTCGGCTGCCATTTTTTTGGATGAAATTGTATGGGTTCTTTGTGAATTTTTCTGAATATTCATTCCCCACTACAATGTTAAGATACGCATCTTTAGCATGATGATGATTATTTAATGATCTTACTTTTACAAAATCGTTATCCTGTCTAAAATCAGATACATTTTCAGCTTTTACATAGACAATTTCAGTATCAGGATATATCCGTTTTAACAATTGTGTTGTGGCTTTCACCGATTGATTAGTCTCCACAATCTGACGGGCAATAAATGAGCTAAGTTCGTCTGCTGTTAATTCAGTATGACGAATTAAACGTTCATATTTACGTTTACTAATCAAATCATGGTCAAGCAACATTTTCCAAATGGGAGCCATCTTCGCTCTAATATTGTCATATATTGGGTACACATCACTTTTATCTCGATTTAGTTTCGCTTTCACCAAAACGGTATTATCAAAGCTATCATCCTTGGTCATGCTCCTCGGGAAAATATGATCTATATCATACGCATCAGTGAATAGTTCATCTAGGCTAATAAGATCTCCGGAGTACATGCATCTACCCATTTGCGTATAATATAGGAAGAGTTTTTTACTGCGGAATTGATTTTCAGAAAATTGTTCAATCTCAGTTTTCCATTCACGAGATTCATTTTTTATAGCTTTATACAATTCCAAGAATCGTGTTTTTCTTGAAGCTTTCCGCGTTTTTTCAGCGCGATTTGTACGAGCTACTTCTACAAAGATTTTGCTTGGTACACTGCCACGTAATTGAGTAACCTCTTTCACCAATTTCAATGCTTGCCAAACAGACCTTTTAACGCCTGGAGATACTGCTAATTCTTCAACTAACGCATAGGTATCACTACCTACTGGCGCCATTCTATCCTTATTAAATTCTTCAATAGCCTCAAGATATGAATATTTAGCACTGAGTAATTGCATAAGATTTTCAGTTGTATATTCTAATCGATACATAATACTAACAGGCATATCATCCTGAGAATCTTCTGACTTTTCGATGCCTTCTAAATTAAGTAAAAACTCTTTAGATAGTCTCCCCCAATCTTTATATTTAAGGCGTTTTATAGATTTAATTTGATTATCAGACAGTTTATCTCCATATGTATCACGCAACTTATTTACGAGCATTTTCTTACTTTCACCAAACAAAGTGACCCATAGAATAATCGTTTCCGCCATATCCGCATCAAATCCGCTACCTAAAATACGTTCCATATCACGATAGGATTTCAAATCTGCTTTTATATCGGCATCAATACCACTAATTTCACCAGCGCCCGTAATTAACCCTTCTGATTTTAAGAATTCCTTGATTAATTTCTTTGTAACACGTTTATGTCCATTTTTATTTTTGAAAATCGTATTGATGAAAGCTAATTTAACCTCATATGATAATGGCTGGTTATCATAACGAATATTATTTATTTCATTGAGCAACATGAAATAGCTGTACAGCAAAGATTCTTTAGGCAACACATCTTCACCTACAAGATAGGTGCATTTATTGGTCATTTTGCGGATAAATTTTTCAGCAGAGGCTGCTTCATCAATTTTCTCAGACAGATTCCATGGATAAATTTTGCCCGGTGCCTTACGAACTGCCCATGCATGACCTTTGTCGGCATGTGATGTATTTAGTGGGCCAATATAATAAGGAATTCTAAATTGGAACATAGCTTTAATTTTGTCTGACACAGTCAATCCATCGCTTACATTACGTAAAAATGCAAAATTTTCTTCTGCCTTTATTAAAATAGCCGTCAACTCATTAAAATGCAATTGGTATGGAATAACACCATTATCTGTAATTCGTTGTAATGGCAAATACTGTTCAATATCAATCTTTCGAAGAATTTCTGCTTTCATTGGAGAATCTGGCAAATTGGAGAGTTCCGATTTTAGGAATTTATAAAAATCAGCTTTAGAACAGCTTGTTTTATCTTCTTTGCCTTGTTTAATATACTTCACGTAGTTATTCAAACCTTTTTCATCGGCTTTTAAAACACGATTATATACCTTTCGATTACTTTTCAATAGGCCTTTTAATTCAACCAATTCATCTTTATGTTGCTCATAGATTTCTATTTTAGATTGCGAAAGTGTTTTGCCATCTTTCACAATATTAGAAAGTAAAATAGCATCATAGATGGATTTACAATTGTCTAGAATCTCAATCTTTTCACCCCATGCATTAGCATATTCAGGTTGCACTTCACTAAAGTCTTTCCCAGCAAATTCTAATTCTAAATAATTTTTATCACTGTCGTGTTCTTCCCCCTCCTTGCACAACAAATCAACTAAATTAGCTTTTAATCCAAGCACCAATTTTGAAAAGGCAGTAGCACGTTTTTTTATTTTAGTATCTGACGTATAGAATTCTACAAAAGCTTTTGAACGGTCACTCTTTGTTTTAGACATATCCAAAAGGATTTCAACCAACGATTCTACAGAAAATTTTTCGGTGGTCGGTAATAACTCAAGTTGAGACAATGCACTCCTTAATACTTCATTAATAGCACTATTGGCATTAAAACTTTGACCTTCATACAAGAAATTACCACGATATTTCATAATATGATGTAACGCTAAAAATAACTCTCTAATATCCTTCGTACCTTTAGTCATTAATGTATTTCTTAAATGATAGATGGTCGGATATGTTTCATAGAAATTTTGATCAGTATATGTAGAATCTGCAAACAGCACATCTTTTTGACCTGTGGTTTTATCTTCAAAATGATATTTACTTTCTTTTAGTCGCAAGAAAAATGTAGCATCTACTTTCGCAATTTCTTCAGCAAATAGTTCTTCTAACAAATTTAGTCGAGCTTTTCTACGGGCTAAGCGACGACGAGCCGAACGAAAGGTCCTACGCTCGACTGCAGTGCGACCTTCTTCAAAGAGACGACTGCCCCACATTTTATGACCTTTACATTTTAAGAGTTCATATTGAGGATTTGTTACAGCCCAACCAACAGAGTTCGTCCCAATATCTAGACCCATGAAATATTCTGAAGCTTTCCCTCCAACTAACACGTTTTCCATACGTACCTCCTACTAAATAGTGATAAAACATCTTGACAAAGTAATACGAATATTTTATTCTATAGGTATCCAAAGGTTTTGGATATTTACAGAATTACACTACGAGTTCAAATAAAAATTTATTCAAATTGCTTCGGCAGCCCAACGTGGGCTAATTTTTCTCAATTCTTCGGAATTGAGTTTTTTTATTTTCCCCCAAAAATTATCTTCGTATTGATTATCAAGCTTTCTTATTAAACCTTGCTTATCAGCATCTATATGGCCTCATATAAATTAATATTGCCCTTACTATTTAATATTCGACCTAAGCTTTTGATTTCCTACCTAATAGGCTATACTAAATATATAAATTTCTATAATACTTATAATCTTAATCTAAATTTTACTATTCTAGACATCACTGAGGTCACCCATGAAAAAAACTCTCGCACTCATTCAAATGAACGTCGTTGCTGGCGATGTTGAACATAATTACAAACACGTTGTTGAGCTTCTCGACGAAGCGATGCAATCCAATCCAGATATCATCGTGCTTCCTGAAACGTGGAACACTGGATTTCATCCATCCGAAGATTTGCCGAACCTTGCTGACCCTGATGGTGAAAGAACAAAAGCCCTCTTCAGCACCTATGCAAAAGATCATAATGTAAACATTGTGGCAGGCTCTGTGAGTGTGCTAAAACATGACCAGGTATTTAACACATCCTATGCTTTCAACAGAGAAGGCCGAGTTGTAGGAGAATATTCCAAAATGCACGGTTTTACGCCGGCTAAAGAAGATAAATATTTTGCTGGTGGCACTCATGTAGGTCATTTTGAGCTTGATGGCATTCCATGTAGCACTGTCATTTGCTATGACATCCGTTTCCCTGAGGTCGTTCGCATGGCCGCCCTTCCTGGTACTGAGCTATTATTCGTGCCGGCCCAATGGCCAACTATGCGATTACGTCATTGGCAAGTATTGAACGAAGTTCGTGCCATCGAGAACCAATTATTCCTCTGTGCCGTTAATGGTTGTGGTGCCGTTGGTCGCGTACAAAGCACTGGTCATAGCGCTCTGTTTGATCCATGGGGTACTAATTTACTTGAAATGGATACTACCGAAGGCGTTGGTATCGTCGAGATCGATTTGAGTACGGTTGAAGATATCCGCAATAAAATCAACATCTTCCGTGATCGTAAGCCAGAATTGTATACGCTATAAAACCATAAAAGCTGTATTAGAGTTAGCATTATCTCGCTAATTCCAATACAGCTTTTTATAATTCTATTCAATTATCTAAGCACGCTAGCCCAATTATCCCAGTTATGTGTCTAGCATAATAACTATGCCTCGCCTCCACGGCCTGATTGTATTAAGACCATTGAGGAAACTAGTCTTCCATAACTATTATACCTCAATCGTAAAAATATCGCAGTTATGTATCACCGGACAATCAAAGAATTCATTCATCAATTTTTGCACCGGCGTATTTGGTTGTTCTTGCACCTGGAAGAATGCTTTCATAAACAAGGCATGCGTGAATAGTGCCACTGTTTTTCGAGCACCACCAAAATCCTCGCGGAGGCGACGGTCCGTTTCTTTCACGCGGGCGATGAATTGTTCAAAGGATTCCGATTGTGGATGTACCTGTAGAAAGGCATCATTGGTGTTCCAGAATTCCTCCACCATCGGTTTACGGTCCTCCAGATTTGTGCCCATGCATTTTTCTGGATCCAGATAGGAGAACTCGCGCGCCGATGCCCATTCGGATACTGGTGCCGTTGGATGGGCCTCAATGGTTGGTGCCGCCGTTTCCTTCGTGCGAATATAGGTAGAATGAATGATGTGATCTATTTTGTCAGGCAAACGGCTGGGCACGCCTGCGGCTTGCTCTTCGCCGAGCGGTGTGAGATGGATGGTATCAGAACCATACGTCACTTGACCAGCATTGGCCATACTTTCACCATGTCGAATTAAATAAATTGTACTCATATCAAACCTCATATATTATGCATTAATTTCTACTATTTTACGTCCATAATCGATTTTGTAGCGAGGCATTTATACGCCACTGATTAGCATTATGTGGCACTAGTTCCAATGTGCCACGGAGATGTAAAATCTCGTTAATCTCAGTATAGCCTATGCACGTGCCCTTTTCAACGGGGCCATGTATAGGTCGTGTAAATTATGTAAAAGTACCACAACAATACTACCTATATCTCGTTTACACAATAGAGCTTGTTGCTAAACGAAAAACAAAACGGGCTACCCGCACAAACATCTCTGTGGAGTAACCCGTTCCTCGCATTCGCCATATGACGATGCACTATCTTTTTTATTGATGCCAGTTAACGTTATCGCCTGTCAGCATTAATCCTCAATTAACCTTTGATAATTTGCAAGCACCCTGCGCATGCTGGGCAGTCGCAATATTCAGCACCTTGTGCTTTAATTTCTACACCATGCTCATGCAATTGTTTTGCAAAATCTGGACCGAACAATTTAACGCCTGCTTCGGATGCTGTAAAACCGATTAATGCATCAATAGTGATGATGTCGGCTTTAGCTTCTGCTAACAATTTTTCAGTAGCAGCCGTTTCTTTGTCAGTGCCAGCTGCCTCTAGCCATTCTTGACCAACTTGTTTCATTTCAGGGCAGCAAGATGGTGCTTCAATGATAGATGTTACAATTGCTTTTAATTCTTGAGTATTCATAGTATAGATCTCCTTTTCTGAAAGCTAGGTTTAACCTAATCAACCTAGTTAATCACTATATACAATGATGATGTCTAATGATTGCATGCATCATGTAAAAACTAATTCAAAACAACAAACTATTATTTTGCTAAAAATTTCTCAATCATTGGCCATGCTTGATCAAAATCCGTTATTAATACTGGATGCGGTGCATTTGGCACTATGCCGAGTTCCGCATCAGGCAATAAATGGTATGCATCGATAACGGTTTGCAAAGGTGCATTAGCATCTTTTTCACCAGCGAGGACCAGTGTTTTTGCTTTCACAGCGTCGAATACATCCGCACCAACCTCAACGGAATCATAATAGGTATTCAACGAATTGAACCATTCCTCAGCGCGAGCTGATTCAGGACGAATGTCTTTCAATTGTTCATTTCGATAGGCAAACCGAGCATTCATTTTTGAATTTATGGCCCCATTCATTTGTTTCGTTACATTATATTGGTAAATCATGGCGAGTTCTTTAATATTATTTGTATCATAACTAGAATCATTACTGTGAAAGTCACCACTAACCGCCTGTCCATCATATTGGGCTCGAACTAATTCATATCGTAGCAGTACATTCTGTTGATTCACCTTTGCCAGTTGTGCTTTAAATATGACCTCCCGTACCGCTCGATCATCCAGTGGTACAATCAGATTATCTTTTACCTCCACATAGGCATGTGTAGTACTAACGGCACTTAATAGTACCAAACACGCTATTAATAAACGTTTTTTCATACACGCTATCCTTTATCAAAACAATATCTAACTCACACTGATGAAAGCAATTATATTTTTATTATAGCAGAAAAGCACTACATCTTTAGAATTATTCCCATTAACCATCTGGAATGAACGAAAAGATGCAGTGCTTTCAAAATTATTCAATTAATTCTATTTTAATGTTATTCTAGGGCCTTTAATTCAGTCAAATTTGGAATGTCGAAAATACGCCAAGTACCATCATCCAATTGTTTAGCCAACAATTGCAAATTTACGACTTCCTTAGTTGTAGTATTTTCCAATTTCACCGTAATCGTTGCGGTGTCCTCATTATCGATATCTGAGGAGATGTCTTTCAATGCTACGTTTTTAGATTTTATGATGTTGCCATCTAAAATATCCTGTACTATATCGCCAGCATCAGCAGATTTTTTTTGTGTAGCTGCAGATTTGGAGCTTTCACCATTCACTGCAGATGTATTATTTTCGCCATTTGCTGAATTAGTATCGGCATTTTGCACGCGATCGATAATCAGATTATTCACCGCCGCCACGGCCACCGTTTTAATCAATGGGGCAAAATGTTTCACATCATCCTTGTCCGAGCCAGTCGATTTTTCAATTTCCCGATCCACAGTTTTGCCAACAATGCTCTTGGTGTCGATGTGTTTAAAAATCGTATTCGCATCGTGATTATCCACCGCTGTCCGAATAATATTCAACGTATACACCGGCGTGCGTGGCACGTACCAATCCATATAAATCGCCGCGCCGAGGGCCACGACCACAATAACGATTAACGCCCAAAGAGCATATTTTTTCTTAGATGAATTCATGGTATTCCTCTCTCTTGTGAAAGTATAATAACGCGTATACCGCCATGCATCTATTGTACCATACACTGTATACGGCCTCTAATCCGTATTATTATTGAGATATAATGATATATATTTAGAATTAACTGTAAAAACGTATAATTTCTACTGATTTTTATATTTTTGAATGAATACGATTATATTTGATATTTTTTTTGTAAAAGTTTTGAAAAAAGTACTTGCATTCATTTCCGGGTCATGTTATTATAATCAAGTAGCTAACGCAAGTTAGTACGCGGCCCCGTGGTGTAGCGGTTAACATGTCGCCCTGTCACGGCGAAGATCGTCAGTTCAAATCTGATCGGGGTCGCCACTTTTTTTTTACAAAAAATGCCTCGGTAGCTCAGTCGGTAGAGCAACGGACTGAAAATCCGTGTGTCGACAGTTCGATTCTGTCCTGAGGCACCATTTAATAATTCCATGCGGTTGTGGTGGAACGGCAGACACGCCATCTTGAGGGGGTGGTGAGCGAACGCTCGTGAGGGTTCAAGTCCCTCCAACCGCACCATATAAAATATTAGTTCTTCGTTTCGGCGGAGAACTTTTTTGTTGTTGCATCGACGCACTAAGGTGTCTGCGTCTCTCCGTTCCTAGACACCTAAGTTGCTTACGTATCCAACCACACCATATAAAAAAAGCTCTTTGCTTCGACAAGGAGCTTTTTTTATTGCCCATTCCTCTATGCAGCATCCGCAAAATGACATACAATTAAATTATAAATATGCTCTATCATTCAATGATATACACACGCGATTAATAAGGAGGTTCCCCATGAAAGTTCTTATTTTTGGTCTCGGCGGTATTGGCGGCCTAGTAGGTGGTGCCCTTGCCGACAAATACGATACAATTTATTTCTATGCTCGTAACAACACTAAAAAAGCTATTGAAGAAAATGGTTTACGTCTCGATTCAGTCAAATTAGGAAATAAAGTCGTTCGCCCTGCTATGGTATCTGATAACGCTAGTGAACTAGGTGTAATGGATGTGATTTTCCTATCTACTAAAGGTGATAAACTAGGCTCGGTATGCGAAACGTTGAAACCCATGATTGATGAGCACACCATTATTATTCCACTACTTAATGGCGTACTCGTATCTGATGTACTACGTCAACACCTTACAACGGGCCTCCTTGCGGATGGTCTAATCCGTACTTTCAGCCATATTGAAGCACCTGGTCACATTGTCCAAGATGGTGGTCCATGTGATATGCGCTTTGGTATGCAAGGCGGTGAAAACCCAGCAAATTTCCAAGAAATTGCGGATATGTTAACACAGGCAGGTATTGAAACAACTGTATCTAACACTATTGAGTTAGATAGTTGGAAAAAGTTAGCTATTACGGGCTCTATGAGTGCAATACTCTGCTACTATGATGGCACCATTGGGGAATGCCGCGCTTATGCGGATGCACAAGAGATTATCCCTGCTGCATATCGAGAAGTCCAATCCGTTGCTGCCGCTACCGGCGTTCAAATGAGCGATAATTATATCGAAACACTGATTAAAAACTTTAACACGTCCGAACCAAGCACCATTACCTCCCTCTACCGTGATTTAAAATCTGGCAAGGCACCGCAAGATACCGAACTAGATCTCATGGTTGGGTATGTTGTGAACAAAGGCAAAGAACTTGGCGTGCCGACACCTGTGTTCGAGGCGGGATATAATCGGTTTAATAAATAGTAATAAAAAAGCATATAGTTACAAACTAAAACGAGCATTGATATTATAGTCTGTGCTCGTTTTCATGTTTATTATCAATTCAATTAATCTATATACTCCAGCCATTCAACAGATTTTGAATAAAATGTATAAATATGATCTAATAAATTCTAAAATTTACGTTTAAATTTCGCATACATTCGAATTATAATTTCTACAATCCACCCGTCAATGAGAAAATCACGAGCCCTAATACACCGCTCAATAGCAACACCTTAATCGTCCCCATTTTACCTGAATAAATCAAGCCCATGGAAATCAAGAAAATCACTACGCCGCGGATGTTCGTTTCCCCCAGGGATATTGGCAAATCGGCTTTATCCCAAAATGCCAATGTCATAATTCCTACACCAGCGCTAGCGATCAGCGCCACAACGGCTGGACGAAGGCCATTCAATACACCACGAATAATCCCAAGATCGCCATATTTGAAATATAAATACGCCATCAATAGCATGATGATAACAGACGGGAATACAAATCCCGCTGTGGCTACAATAGCGCCCATAATGCCAGCTATCTTGGCACCTACGAATGTAGCCGCATTAATACCAATTGGACCTGGCGTCATTTGGGAGATTGTGAAAATATCCACGAATTCATGCATGGTAATCCAATGATGGCCATCCACCACTTCATTTTGAATCAATGGCATGGATGCATAGCCACCGCCGATACAAAATAGTCCTACCTTGGCAAAGCTCAAAAATAATTGTAATAAAATCTCCATTGTTCTACACCTCGCCTATTCCTTAATCGTACTTTGCGGACTGCATCAACACGACGCCCACAATGGCATCGACGAGGATGATATATATAATATTAATATCGAATACATAGGCCCCGATAAAAGAACCAATCATGATTAACAACGGTAATACTAATTTCTTTTTGAATTGTTTTACCAATAGGTCGATGACTACTTTCAAAATAACCGCAGTCACACCACATTGCATACCTTTCAAGAGCATTTTTACATAGTAATTACTAGCGAAGGCTTCGTAGAAATAGCTAATAGCCGTCAGCATAATAAGAGGTGGCAAAACAGTTGCGAACAACGCAGTAAACATGCCTGCCATTCCCGCCATGCGATACCCCAAAATGATGGATGCATTAACCGCCACCACGCCCGGTGAGGATTGGGCGATAGCCACTAGATTCAATGAGTCTTTATCAGAAATCCAGTGATATTCGTCGACGAATTTTGCCTTCATCAACGGAATCAATACAAATCCACCGCCTACGGTGAAAGCACTGATCATAAATGTAGATTTAAATAATGTCCATAATTTCACAGGTTCGATGTGTTCGTTCTCAGTCGTTACTACCTGTACTTTTTCTTCGTTATTAGATTCCATATAAAGTCCTTACTCTAATTTACCAACTCGCCACGCAGCCATCGGCCCTTGGTTCTGTAGCCCCCATCAATACACCGTTTTCATCACGTACGATGATTTGACCTCGTCCAAAGGAGATGAAATCAGGTTGAATGTTGACATCATGTCCTTTTGCGATGAGGGCCTGGGCGATACTTTCACCAAAGCCCGGTTCGATTTCGATATATTTGTCGCCAGTCCATTGCCAACGAGGGGCATCCAGCGCTTCTTGAGGATTCATACCAAAGTGTAACATATTCATGAGCACTTGCACATGGCCTTGCGGTTGCATGTAGGCGCCCATGACGCCAAACGGGCCGACCGCCTCGCCCTGTTTCATCAAAAATCCAGGGATAATCGTATGATACGGTTTCTTGCCGGGCACGAGATAATTATCGGCAGCCAGATTCAAACTGAAATCGGAGGCCCGATTATTAAATGCCACGCCATAACCTGGGAGCACAATACCCGAACCGAATCCCATGTAATTACTCTGGATAAATGAAATCATGTTGCCCTCGCTGTCAGCAGCGCAGAGATACACCGTGCCACCACTGAGCGGATCAATCGCCTTCGGCGACGACGCCGTGGTACCAATTTCCTGTACCCTCGATGCAGCATACTCTCCACTCAACAAATGCGCCACTGTCATTTGCTTCATATATTTTGGATCTGCCACATAGGTTTTGCCATCTGTGAAAGCCAATTTCATCGCTTCTAATTGTTTGTGGATGGTATCCGCATCATCATGATGGCCTTGTTCCATATCAAGCTGTTCCAAAATATTTAGCGCCATAAGGGCTACGATGCCCTGCCCATTAGGAGGAATTTCACATACCTCATAGCCATGATACTTCGTGCGAATTGGTTCCACCCATTCCGCTCGATAGTTCGCTAAATCTTCCTTTTGAATAAAGCCACCTGTTTCGGTAGAAAATGCATCGATAGCATCAGCGATAGCGCCACGGTAGAAGCTTTCACCATTCGTTTTGGCAATTTCGCGTAACGCACGACCGTGATGAGGTAATTTCACAATCTCACCCGATTGGGGAGCACCGTTCGCAAAGAAGGTATCATAAAGCGGTTTAAATTCGGTTTGAGTTTTGTAATCCTTGTAGACATCGTCCGCCAATGCCCATTCGTATGCCACTAACGGTGACACGGGATAGCCCTCCTCCGCGCAAGTTATAGCCGCATCAAATAACGACTCGAAGGATTTCCGTCCAAAGCGCTTGTGTAATTCGGCCCACGTCGATACCGCGCCAGGCACCGTCATGGATCCCCAGCCACGTTTTGGCATCTTACCAGGTTCACATTTCATGGTACCGTTCTTTGATTGTTCCTGCACGTCACCATTATTAAATTGACTCTGCACCGCCTCTACCGTAAGTTTAGCCGGAGCATATCCACTGCCATTGATACCGTAGAGTTTCTTGGTTTTCGCATTCCAATAGAGAGCAAAGGCATCACTGCCAAGACCGTTACTACAAGGTTCTAATACCGTCAAACAGCTGGCCGTGGCAATAATGGCATCCACGGCATTGCCTCCCTTTTTTAATACGTCTAGCCCCGCTTGCGCCGCCAACGTCTGAGAGGTGCAGACCATGCCCTTCGTACCATATACGACGCTACGACGAGATGGATAGCGATAATTGTATGTATCAAAATTCATAGGATGAAGCCTCCTAAGGGTTGATTACGATTTCTTTAAGATAAATCAATGTGATTAAGCGAAATTAATATTAGCCGTGTGGATTTTGAGCCACTGAACGATATCTGGCGGATTGAGGTTACTTGAGGCGATGCCGATGATAAAGGTTTCTAGTTCATCATCTGTGGCTACTACCTGACAGTCATTAATCAACAGGAACGCCAGCATTGAATGAAGCGCTGTACGTTTGTTTCCATCCACAAAGGCGTGATTTTTCACTAGCCCATAACACAAAAGCAACTTCTAAATCTTTGTGGAATTCAAGAATATCCGCCAATACTAGTTGAATAAACTCCGTATTCATTTGTTTTCTAGCCTCTTATAAAGGTCATATCGTTCTTTAATTAATGTCGCCGATATCTCTTTTAATTTAGCCGCTATCTCACTACTAGTTTCACTAGTTACGATTGCCCGTCCAGTCTTGTGTGTATTTTCTAGTTTTTTCATTGCTCAGACTCCTCTCCTCCATTTTAATTCCCGCTCATATTCGTACTTTCATTATAGCATGCAAAAATCCTATCTACACAGTAAAATGCGGATAGGATTTTTTATTAGTTTTCAATTTTAATCAATGCATCGTTATCAATGAGTGTTTGCCAATCGCCAACAAAACCAAGTTTTGCATTAGCTTGAGCCATTTTCCAATCGTCCCCAGTTGGGCACCAATGGGATGGAATACAACAAGATTTACCAAAATTGATGAGATATCCCATCTTTTCAGCCTCTTGAGCGCCCCACCAAGCACCAATGGCATCCTCAGGCGCTAAATACATATCTGCTAATTGTGTATCTCCTAGCCATTTCGTAATGTTTGTCCATAGCTCTTTCGGGATACAACTACTTGCTAAATATTCTTCTAGTGTCCGCTCAGCGGTCTCGCGAATATCGATTTCCGTACTCATTAAATCCCTCCTATACGCTAAATTATTATATCTCTCGCTCTTGTGAAAGTCACTTTTACAAATGATTTCCTGTGAATCACATCTTATGAAAGCTATTTTCACTACGTATTATTTTAACTATATCATGAATATTCATTAGTTGACTAATTCATTTAATTTCTAAGCATTTTTATGCACTAAATCGTTCTAAATTTTACTTCTGCTCTTGATCGCGATTTACATCCACCACGATGCCCGTAACAGCAATCAAGGAAATTAATTTTCCCTCATCATTGGTAAATTTAATATTGAACACATGGCTATTACGGCCAACAAGGACCATTTCACCAGATGCATGTAAATAACCTTCTGCCTTGGTAGGACGCAAATGTTGAGCCGTAATATTTTGGCCTACTGCGTATTTACCTTCCGGC
The DNA here is from genome assembly GCF_032970865.1 of Veillonella absiana. Classification (NCBI taxonomy): domain Bacteria; kingdom Bacillati; phylum Bacillota; class Negativicutes; order Veillonellales; family Veillonellaceae; genus Veillonella; species Veillonella absiana. Next base: position 97,259 of record NZ_JAWJZB010000001.1, read on the forward strand.
AATAATAAATAGGATACCCATCCAGATAAATTCTCTGCATAGGCCAATGTAGCTCCCCCATTCAACCAACCAAATGGCTGAGCATGAAATTTACCAAGCTTCATTTTGCTCGTAAATGTATTACCTACAATCACTGGATCAGTAAAATCGAGACAGGAATATAATGTTCCTTCCTCGCGTTTAGGAGCCTTTTGAATTTTCTCTGCCATGCGTGCATCAATTTCTGCTTGCGTTGCATGCACAACGTTTGTATCTTTTGTATCTGTCATATGTTTCCTTATGTTTTATAACGATTTCAATATATGAAATCACTCTTGTAATAGCCTTTTGGTCGACCTTATAATCGCTCTCTACGCTACTAATGTAGAACTAATTTATAATGTCTCAATCACCACTGTCTCCACCGCATATCGGCTCAACACGTCCGGTCGCACCTCAACGCCGAGGCCTGGCCCTTTCGGTACTGTCATCTGCCCATCTGTGAAAGTAATATCTGGCACGATCAAATCATCTTCAAAATAGCGTTTTGAATCCGATAAATCACCAGCCATATATGTATCTGCTAGGGCCGCTAATTGAACGTGGAGCATTTTAGAAACGCCAGTTTCCACCATGCTGCCAATCCAGAATTTAATGTCATTATCACGACAATAGTCAATGATTCGTTTCACTGGATATAATCCACCTAAACGACCAATTTTAATATTCAATACATCGATGAGATCATGCCGTACGGCATACTCTAAATCTTCGAAGGTTAGAATGCTTTCATCGAGACAAATTGGCGTTGTTATAGACCACAAGCCTTTGCTCAAAGTCTCTTGTTTTAGGAGTGCTAGGGTTTGCACCGATGACACATCGAAGGGTTCCTCGATACAAGCCAAATTGAAGTCATTCAACAAAGCCACGTCATCAATTTGAGCAAAGCTATAACTACGGTTCGCATCCACAGCGAGGGTAATATTTGGGAAGGCCGCACGCACGAGTTTCGTTCGTTCATAGCCATCCTCTGGTTTTATCTTTAGCTTGATACGTTGGCAGCCTTGTTCTACATGAGTTCTCACCACATCAATCAAGGTGTCCATAGGAATATCTCCAATAGCTACACCACAAGGGATAGTGTCTTGGAGACTTTCACCCATCACGTATTCCACGGTATTTTGACCTTTCACAGTGCATTCCAAATTCAGGAGTGCATTTTCAAGGCCCGCCACCGCCATCGGCGAATGGATGTGCTGATATTCTGATTCAGAACCAGCCCGCTCAGAGGCCATCATTCCTAGCGCCGCGTGCACAAAGTCGGCAATATCATGGATTTCCTTGGCCCGTTCAATTTGCGCCGACAACATAGCTGGCCCATAATGATGCACCAAACGATGCCATGCCAAATCCACCGTTTCATCCGTATAGAATGGATCCGCAAAGGCCACGCATTCGCCATAGCCCTTTTGGCCATCTTCATTTTCCATTTCAATAATAATGGTTTCCCTGTTTTGCACGGTTCCCCGCGCCGTTTTAAATGTAAATTGTAAAGGTATATTTACCCGATGCAAGGTGATGCGTTTCACCAACAATGAATCTTGCATAGGTCCTCCTCATCTACCTAGTCAATCGCTACTACCAACATCGTTAGAGCCTCCTACCACATGTATGTATCGCGACTCAGCATATATCTGCAAGTCCTTTCGCAAAATTTTTCCTGTTCCGTTTCTTGGTAATGAATCCAAAATCGTAATGTATTTTGGTATTTTGTACCTAGCTAAATGATTCGACAAAAAACAGCTCAATTCCTGCTTTACAAGCGCTTCTTGGGTAAGTTTTCCTGTATTTCCTACATTTTTATCTTGTGAAAGTTCAGAATGGGTCTTATCAACCGCCACAAATAGCGCTGGCACCTGTCCCCATTTTTCATCGGCCACAGGCACCACGGCACATTCTTTCACATACGGCAATGTGTAGAGTAAATCCTCAATTTCCTTAGGGTAAATATTTTCACCACCAGATATGATGATGTCCTTGCGACGATTCAAAATATATACATAGCCATCTTCGTCCACATAACCGATATCGTCCGTGTTAAAATCACCGCGAATCGGTTCTTTGTTTAGATAACCATCCATCAACATAGGCCCAGTCAAATGGATTTCGCCTACCCCATCCACATCAGGATTTACAATATTCACGGTCATCCCCGGCAATGGCTTGCCCACGGATTCGATTTTATCAGGATAGTCTAATATGGAGAACGTCACGCTTTGGCTGAAAGTTTCCGTCATGCCGTAGGTCTTGTAAATCGGCAAGGATTTCTCACGGCACGCCTCAACGAGAGGCATAGGAATAAATTCACCGCCCAATAGGATTACACGCATTCGATGGGTTGCAATATCACCCACCACATCCTTTAGGATGGTCGGCACGAGGGATACCATATTGATTTCTTGATCATTGACGAGTCTCACCAGTTCCTGCCGGTCTAGTTTTTCCATCATTCGCACCGCCGTCCCATTATAGAGACTGCGCATCAAAATGGATAATCCGCTAACGTGGAATAATGGCAATACCATGAGCCAAGTATCATCAGGCGTAACGCCCAATGTCTGGGCCGATGCCTCTACATGTGCGCGAATTTGTCCCCAACGGAGGGGAACGGATTTAAATTTTCCCGTTGTGGCACTGGTATTCATGATGGCTGCGATGTCGGAATCGTTGAAATGCCAATCGAATCTATCTACATCAAGATTCGCAGAGTCTGCTGAATGAATGGACGCCTCATCAAAGACGATAACCTGCCCTATCCCGCTCAGATGTTCTACACCATTGCAACGCTCCCCGTTTCTTAGCTGTTCCAGTCTTTCACCAGAAACGACCACCGTATGCACGTCCAGCTCGTCTAATTGATTACGAATTTCCGCCGGCGTAAGGTGCACATTGAGGAGTAACACCTCCTTGTGAAGGAGCATGAGCGCCAACAAATACACCGCCATAGTAACTGAGTTATCCGACAACAAAGCGACCCGAGAAACGGCAGAAACCGCAGAGGACAAAGAGTCCGCCACGGTTTGCACTTGTTTATACACGTCACCAAAGGTCTGGTCGTCAAGAAAACGTTTATTCGGTTGTTCTAAAAAATGTTTCTGTAACCATTCCATGACAATGTCCTCGATAACCGATTAAGGGAATTTAGGGAATTGTTTGAAATCTGGTTTACGTTTTTCTTTGAAGGCATCGCGACCTTCTTTTGCTTCGTCAGTTGTGTAGTACATCAATGTCGCATCACCAGCGAATTGTTGTAAACCTGCCAAACCATCTGTATCAGCATTGAAGGATGCTTTCAACATACGAAGTGCCATTGGGGACAATTGAAGAATTTCTTCGCACCATTGTACAGTTTCTTCTTCCAATTTGTCGAATGGAACCACAGTGTTAACCATGCCCATTTCGTACGCTTGCGCAGCTGTGTATTGACGGCACAAGAACCATACTTCGCGAGCGCGTTTGTGACCGATCATGCGCGCCAAGTAACCTGCACCATAACCAGCGTCGAAGGAACCTACGCGAGGACCAGTTTGACCGAATTTCGCATTTTCAGAAGCGATTGTCAAATCACATACGATGTGCAATACATGACCACCGCCGATAGCATAGCCATTAACCATAGCGATAACTGGTTTTGGTGTGATACGAATCAAATGTTGCAAATCAAGAACGTTTAAACGAGGAATGTTATCTTCACCTACGTAACCACCATTGCCACGAACGCGTTGGTCACCACCGGAACAGAACGCTTCTTTGTCTTCTCCTTGGCCATGGTTAGCGCCAGTCAACACGATAACGCCTACCTCTGCATCATCACGAGCCACGGAAAATGCGTCGATTAATTCCATAACAGTTTTAGGGCGAAATGCATTGCGCACCTCTGGACGATTAATGGTAATTTTCGCAATCCCATTATATGTTTCGTAAATTACGTCTTCGTAATTACGATTTAGTACTTTCCAATCAAATTTGCTCATAGTATCTCCTTTATGATTAGTATGAAAGCTCATTTTCTTTCGTGTTTGCTTTGTGAAAGGTCCACCCGCTGACATCTAGGCTTAGCAACATGAACCATTTCATAGCATACTCTTTGTCTATTATACTGAAAATTGCTACTAACTAGCAAGAAAATCGCGGATTACCCACAAAATTTCAACGTTTCCTAATCTTATGCCACAAAATAAGCAAGCAGACAATATAATTTTTAATACGCCGCTATATTAATCGCGTAAAAAATCGAGAACCACCTTGGAAAACTCCTCAGGTTGTTCTATATGGGTATTATGCCCCGCCCCTTCAATACAGTGGGTAGTCACGTTTGGTTGTCCTTCAAATACGGATTGGCGAATGCCATCGTATTTAGTATCAAGAGAACCACTCACATATAATGTCCGACATGGCAAACGATGTAGTTCATCACCTACATAAGGCATAATTCCCTGTCCAGAACCACGCAAGGTATTTGCTAGGGCGTGCACCTGATTATGCTGACGACGAGCCTGAATTTTTGCTTTCACCGCATCTGGAAGGGACTGTTGGGAAGCAAAAATAGACACATTCGCCCACATATTAGCAAACCACGCGCTGTCGAGGGACTCAATATTCTGCGCCAAGGCCTCATCTGAATCAACGCGGGCCTGACGTTCTGTTTCATCAGCGATGCCCACAGAGCCACTTTCAAGAACGAGGGCCTGTACCTCATCCCCATATTGCAATGCATAGAGCAGTGCCAAACGAGCACCCATGGAATACCCCATCAAGGCGTACTTGTCGCCTACCGCCAAATTGATGACCGTATGCATATCTTCGAGCATCGCAGGAATTGTGTAGGGTTCTAATGGCCTTGGTTTGTCCGATTGACCATGTCCAATACAATCGATGCGATACATCGCGTGATTTACCAGTTTCACATTGTCCCAAGTATTCCCAGATTCAGAAAATCCGTGAAAACACACAATAGGTTCGCCATCGCCTATAACGCTGACACCATAGGTGCAATCCCCCACCGTAATGCGCATGGAGTTTTTATAAACAGCCATCTCTGGATCCATAATGACACAGGTAGTATATTTCTGCTTCATGAACCCTCCTAATACAACACTATATGAAAATAATCCACTAACTATGGATTTAAATATTTCTTGTGCAATTGACGACTCAATTCCTTGTTCGTTGGCACCTCAATGATTTGGATGCCCGACCTTTGTAAACTAGAGCTGAGTGCCTCAGTAAATTCGTCATAGCTAGCAATCCGATGGTACGTAATACCATAGAGTGTTTCTAACCCACTATAATCAAGGCCTTGCTCTGTACTGAACAAGTAATTAAAATAGGTCGTTCCCTTTTGTGGTAGGTATTCAAAAATACCGCCACCATCATTATTATTGACCACAATCGTCAAATTGAGGCCATGCGTTTTCCCCATGGCTAGGCCATTCATATCGTGAAAGAACGATAAATCGCCTGTCAACAAAACAGTCGGTTTTCCAGTCGTACTCACACCAAGGGCTGTGGAAATAGTTCCATCAATACCGTTCGTGCCTCGATTACCATACACAACCGCATCAGATACACCACTGCGCCAGAAATAATCCATATCGCGAATGGACATGCTATTAGCCGTCACAATCTGAGCACCTGTTGGTAGGTTGTCTTGTAATAAAGTCACAATCTTGCCTTCGAATAGGGTTTCCTCATTAATGACACGATTCAATAGTTCTCGGGCTTGACGATTATACTGTACCCAATCCTCAGAATAAGTCACATCTTGGTTTACAATCTCCACTTGGTTTACGAAGCTTTCAATATGGGCTTGAACGTGGATCGTGGTAGATAATGTAGAATTGCGGTAATCCCCATTAGGATCAACCTGGATATAATCCACTCCGTTGAGGGTGCTCAAAAATTGATGTACTCGTTTGGATACTACCATTTGGCCCAATTGAATGACACAATCTGGTGCTAACTGATGTTTCACCTCATCAGAGGCAAGGAATGCATCGTAGGAATCGATAATGTAGTCACTGTCTAGGCAACGTACGTTGGATAATGGATCCGCTAAAATCGGCGCTTTCAAACGTTTTGCCAGTTGAACGATAGAGTCTGCAGCATTCATACCACTATTAGGCCCCGCCAGAATGAGGACCTTTTTATCTTGTAAATATGGCACTAGAGCTGTTGTATTATCCATCGCCATATGGCCTATGAACAATTGGAAACTTGGTCCTATTTGACCGCCCATATAATGTACATCGTCGAGTTCAGGCACCAATGGTTCCTCTAATGGCACATTGATGTGCACAGGACCTGGTTTCGTAGACATAGCTTTCAAAAAGGCACGCTGCCCCACCTGTCTCGGATAGGTGTAGTAATTCGTATCGTTTGGCACGGACAATTCCTCGTAGAAATTGACGGCATTGCCGAATAATTTTTGTTGATCAATGGTCTGTGGCGCCCCCACGTTTTGCAAGGACGGCGGACGATCGGCGGTGAGCACAATCAAAGGTACCCCACTATGTTTAGCCTCGATGAGGACCGGATAATAATGCGTCATGGCAGACCCGGAGGTGCACACGAGAACAACAGGCTGTTGTTTCGCCTTGGCAATGCCGAGGGCAAAGAAACCTGCACTGCGCTCATCCACGTTCATATAGGTATTGTAAGCCCCGTAATCTTGGAACAACATCGCCAACGGCGTGCATCTTGAACCAGGACTAAATACCGCATCACGTACACCAAGTACGTGTAATTCATCGACTAAGGCCGCTAAATATTCATTCATATTACAGAGCCTCCACTATAGTTTTCATTTTATTACGAGTCTCACGATATTCCTCGTTCACGTTGGATTGCTCCACAATGCCACAGCCCGCATAGGCGTAGAGTTTAGGACCTATCACGAGGGCAGAACGAATACCCACAACGAGAATACCATCCCCCATGTCCTTCATAAAGCCAAATGGCGCTGCATACATGCCGCGTTCATGACGTTCATGGTCCTTTAAAATCTGCAAGGCCCGTTCACGAGGTTCACCGCCCATGGCTGGCGTAGGGTGCAAGCGCTTGCCCCATTCCACCAAGGACAATGTATCGTCCTCTGCGGTAATAGTGGTGCGCAAATGGTAGAGATGTTTCAGTTCCATGATGCCCGTTTCGCCAACGGTAATCTTGGAGGTGATTTCCTTCATATTGTCTACGATAGCATCCGTTACAATGCCATGTTCAAAGAGATTCTTTGGATCGTGAAGCAATTCATCGGCAGTGCGGCGATCTTCGCCTTCCTTGGGAGCTGTGCCTGCTAGGGCATAGCTCAAGATTTCCTTACCGCGATGACGCACCAGAATTTCCGGGGATGCCCCTAGGAATGTACGACCATCTTTCTCATAGGCAAAAATAAAGCAACCCGGGTTATTATCCACTAGTTTGTTCAACATACTCGGCACATTGAACTCTGTATCACAGGTGAATTCTGCCTCACGAGAGCCTACCACCTTTTTCACGTGACCAGATTTAATATCTCGTTGGATGGCGCCGAATAATTGCTGCCAATCCTCGAAATCGTCGCTACTCTCGTGATAATCATGGCGGACGTCAGGAATGTCGAATCGCTCTATTGTCTTTGCTTCCTCCGCGTGTAAATAAAAGGACTCTCCATTCTCCACGATGTAGTAATGGCGGAATGCTACCATCTCATCGCCTAGGCCCTGCCATTTTTCATCGCGCACAGTCTCAAAAAACGTATCCCCATAGAATACGTATTCGTAATTTTGTCTATCCTCTTCGTCCCGCACCGTGGTCAAGCGCTCGGCGCCCACAACGACACGGTCACTTTGGCGATCCACCCAGAACACGCGTTCCGCGCCAGGGAAATTCATCCAAAACTCTAGAGGATTATGTAATTGTAAGGGTTCTCTTGTATATTTCATATCCGTCCCTAATCTATATATGATGTACATATTGATGGTAAAAGTTTCATTTCACCGCTGGCATGCAACATCTATACAATGATACTATCTGCTAGCTCATTTATTTGCAAAAATTCTATATTGATAATCCTCAATTATTGTATCATTTCAGGGGATAAAAATAAATGAAAACCAGCAGATTACTGTGTTGTATACATAATTCCAAAGGGATTATATAAACGAACAGTTATCTGCTGGTTGTATTGTCATATTTCAATCTAGAAAATTAGAGTGAAAACAATTTGTATTATTTTAGATGCTTGAACGCCTTTTGACCAATATCCTTGCGGAACTGCATACCATCAAAGGTAATGCCATTCACGCGTGCATAGGATACATCAAGGGCCTCTTGGAGGCTTTCACCAAGGCCAACAACGCCGAGGACACGACCGCCGTTTGTAACGAAATGGTCGCCATCAAGTTTTGTACCGGAATGGAATATCATGCTATTATCCGTAGTGCTAAGGTCACCATTGATGACATCGTTTTTGGAGGATGTTTCTGGATAGCCCTTGGATGCCATGATAACGCAAGTTGCGTAGGAGTTTTTCCAATTCACCATGGATGCCTCCAGTTTACCTTGAGCGCAAGCAAGCATGATTTCGCCGAGGTCACCATCAAGAAGTGGCAACACCACTTGCGTTTCTGGATCGCCAAAGCGCGCATTGAATTCCACCACGCGACAACCTTGATCCGTAATCATTAGGCCCGCATAGAGGCAGCCCACGTATGGCATACCTTCTGCAGCCATAGCCGCCATCATTGGTTTCAAAATAGTTTCCATGGCTTGGTCCCGAAGCTTCTCAGTCAATACAGGCGCTGGCGCGTATGTGCCCATACCACCAGTGTTTGGACCTTCGTCATTATCGAAGATACGTTTGTGGTCCTGGGAGGCAATCATAGGAACTACTGTTTTGCCGTCAGCAAAGGCTAACAAACTAGCCTCTTCGCCAACCATGAATTCCTCGATAACCACAGTGCTGCCCGCATCGCCAAAGCGATTGCCTTCGAGCATATCGTCAACGGCTGCATTAGCTTCGTCTAGTGTCATGGCAACCACAACACCTTTACCAGCTGCGAGGCCATCTGCCTTGATAACGATAGGTGCGCCAGTTTCCGCGATGAATTTCTTCGCCTGTACTGGATTAGAGTACACACCGTATGCTGCCGTTGGGATGTCGTATTTTTTCATCATGTCTTTAGCAAAGACTTTGGAGCCTTCTAATTGCGCTGCTACTTTGGATGGACCAAATACAGGGAATCCCGCCGCTACTAATGTATCGGATAGACCCGCTACCAGAGGAGCCTCTGGACCTACCACAACGAGTTTCACATCGTGATCACGCAAGAATGTCACCAATGCATCGGTGTCTTCCCATTTCATGTCGACCACAGTGGCCACGTCGGTCATCGCCGCGCTGCCTGGGATGGCATATACAATATCAACGCTAGGGCTCATATTGAGGCGCCACGCCAAAGTATGCTCGCGACCACCTGTACCAATTACGCAAACGTTCATAGTTGCCTCCTAGTGTTTGAAATGACGAATATGAGTGAATACCATAGCGATGCCTGCTTCGTCAGCAGCTTTGATGGATTCTTCATCGCGGATGGAACCACCTGGTTGAATAATCGCTGCGATGCCGTGTTGTGCTGCGGTTTCCACAGTATCACCGAATGGGAAGAACGCATCAGATGCCAATACAGCACCTTTCGCTGCGTCTCCTGCTTGTTCCAACGCAATTTTAGCGGAACCTACGCGGTTCATTTGACCTGCACCAACGCCTAATGTGCGTTTTTCATTGGAAATCAAGATAGCGTTAGATTTTACGTGTTTAACCAGCTTCCATGCGAAATGCAATGCTGTCCATTGTTCAGGTGTAGGTTGTGCTTTTGTCACAACAGTGTATTCTGCTTGAGATTCAGCGATGTCATCTTCTGTTTGTACGAGTAAACCGCCGGATACCTTTTTCACCATCACTTGACCTGGTTCAGGACGAGCCAATTCTACGAGGCGAATATTTTTCTTAGCACTCAAAATGTCCAATGCTTCTTGTGTGAAAGCTGGCGCCATGATGCATTCCAAGAAAATTTTGCTCATTTCTTCTGCTGTGGCTGCATCCACTTCACGGTTTAAGGATACGATACCACCAAAGGCAGATACGGAGTCTGCTTCATAAGCATTTACGTATGCATCATGAAGCGTATCTGCTGTGGCTGCACCACATGGATTTGTATGTTTAATAATACATGCTGCTGGTTCTTCAAATTCCCAAACCATGTTCCATGCTGCTTCCATGTCTACAATATTATTGTAAGACAATTCTTTACCATGCAATTGTTTCAACGCACCCATGCCATGAGCTGTGCCGATTTCTTTGTAGAAAGCAGCTCGTTGGTGTGAGTTTTCACCGTAACGAAGATCGGATACTTTTTCGTAAGCACTTAAATATTCTGGAGGTGTAGGACCTTCACCCATTTGTTTGCTCAAGAAGTTAGCAATAGCTGTGTCATACGCAGCCGTATGTGCGAATGCTTCTTTAGCAAGCATGAATTTATATTCTTTAGTCAATTCGCCTTTGTCAGCTAACATAGCGATGATTTCATCGTAATGATTTGGATTAACTACGATACCAACGTACGCATGGTTTTTCGCAGCGGAACGAACCATTGTAGGACCACCGATATCGATGTTTTCGATAGCATCTTCTAATGCTACATTTGGTTTCGCAATAGTTTCGCGGAATGGATACAAGTTAACAACCACCAAATCGATTGGTTGAATGTTGTGTTCTACCATAGCTTTCACATGCTCAGGGTTATCACGAACTGCAAGAATACCACCATGCACCATTGGATGCAATGTTTTTACACGACCGTCCATCATTTCAGGGAAACCTGTAAGGGAGTCCACTGCTTTCGCTGCTACACCTGCGTGAGTGATAGCTTTCAAAGTACCGCCAGTGGAGTACACAGTAACGCCTAAATCGGCTAATTGTTTCGCAAATTCCACTACACCAGTTTTATCGGATACGCTAATGAGCGCATTTTTAATCATATGTCCTCCTCTAATTTGTATTACTATGTCAATTGTACAAAGGTTTTACGTCAAGGCGCCATATTTATGAGCGCAGCAACAACAGCGTATAACACGTTGATAACCGCGTGCTGGCGCCTAGCGATTACCCTTTAATATGTACAATATGATCTTTAATTTCAAGTTTGTCATCGCAGAACAATGCCAACGCTTCCTTGTAGGTTACGTGTTCGATTGGCAACAAACGTTCTGCCAATGTGTCCTCTGTATCATCCGCGTACACAGGCACTGTATTTTGCATGATGATTGGGCCAGAGTCCATGCCAGTATCCACAAAGTGAACGGTACATCCGCTCACCTTAACGCCAGCTACCACAGCTTGACCTTGGGCATGTAACCCAGAGAAGGATGGCAACAACGCAGGATGGATATTTAAAATACGATTTTCGTACGGCGTGATAAATGTTGGGCCTAATAGGCGCATGTAACCAGCCAATACAATTCCATCAGGGCTATATGGCGCGATGGCATCAATCATGGCTTGTTCGAAGGCATCTTTGGATTCAAAACCTTTGCGTTCGATGACAATAACAGGCACGTTCCAACGTTCAGCGCGTTCGATAACACCTGCGTCTGCGTGATCTGTCACAACCACAACGATGTCGCCATTAATAGTCCCAGCCTTGATGGCATCATGTAATGCCTCTGCATTGGAACCGCGACCGCTAGCAAAAATGGCTAATTTCTTACGCACCAAATTCACGTCCTTCCAAGATTACTGGAGTGTATCCGTCTTCGATTCGACCAATTTCGTACACTGCTTCGCCACGAGCTTCGAGGTCGGCTTTCACAGCCGCTGCGTCATCAGCAGATACGATGAGAATCATACCGATACCCATGTTGAAAGTACGGTACATTTCAGGCCATGCTACATTGCCCCATTCTTGCAATTTGCTGAATACAGGGAGGCGAGGCCATGCGTTCACGTCAACGCGAGCACATACGCCTTTTGGCAATACACGAGGAATATTTTCATAGAAGCCACCACCAGTGATGTGGACCATGCCTTTCACTTGTTCTTTTTGAATGAGTGGCAATACTGCTTTTGGATATAGGCGAGTTGGTGTTAACAATTCTTCGCCCACTGTTTTACCGAATTCAGGTACCACATCATCGATGCCAAGACCTTGCAATTCGAATACAATTTTACGAACTAAACTGAAACCGTTGGAATGCACACCGGAGGATGGCAAACCAAGGATAACGTCGCCAGCTTTGATACTTTCACCAGTGATCAATTTAGGACGGTCCACGATACCTACAGCGAAACCAGCCACATCATAATCGCCATCGCCATAGAAGCCCGCCATTTCAGCAGTTTCACCGCCAAGAAGGGCACAACCAGATTCCTCACAAGCGCCAGCCACACCGCGCACGATGTCCGCAACTTGTACAGGATCGAGTTTACCAACCGCTACATAATCTAGGAAGAACAAAGGTGTTGCACCTTGAACCAAGATATCATTGACGCTCATAGCTACGCAGTCTTGACCGATAGTATCATGTTTATCCATCATAATAGCAAGACGCAATTTAGTACCAACACCGTCAGTACCAGATACGAGCATAGGGTCGGACATGGAATGACCCGCAAGGGAATACAAACCGCCGAAGCCGCCGATATCACCTACAACACCTGGAGTATAAGTGCGTTGCACCGCATCCTTCATCAATTCAACAGCCTTGTTACCTGCATCGATATCAACGCCTGCATCACGATACGTTACGCCTACTTTATTCGAGCACATATTTTACCCCTTCCTCTTGTTCCTCTGGAACCGCTACAGCATAATCACCATCGAAGCATGCAAAGCACATTTCATGGGATTCTAAATTAGTAATAGCACGACACAAACCTTCTTGTGTCAAATAATGTAATTTGTCTGCTTTGATATATTCGCGAATTTGTTCCACTGTATGAGTGGCGGCAATCAATTCCTTACGAACAGATGTATCAATACCATAGTGACAAGAATATTCGATAGCTGGGGAACTAATGCACATGTACACTTCCTTCGCCCCAGCTTCTTTTAACATTTTTACGATGAGACCACTTGTCGTACCACGAACGATAGAGTCATCAATTAATACGATACGTTTACCGGCCACAACCTCTGGCACAGCATTTAATTTCATACGAACCGCGAGTTCACGTTCCTCTTGATTTGGTTTGATGAAAGTACGACCGCTATAACGGTTTTTAATCAAACCTTCCGCAAATGGAATGCCGGACTCACGGGCATAGCCAAGTGCTGCCGTAGTACCAGAGTCAGGAATGGACATAACGATATCCGCATCGTATTTCGTTTCACGAGCCAATTCACGACCCATGTTCAAACGAGTTTCGTACACACTTTGACCATCGATATTACTATCGGAACGAGCAAAGTAAATATATTCAAATACACAAAGTTTCTTCTCAATTTTTTCTACTGGTGCGTAAATGCGACTACGAACTCCTTCGTCATTGATGATAACCATTTCCCCTGGTTCGATGTGACGAATGAATTCTGCCTTGATGACATCAAGGGCGCATGTTTCGCTGGCTAATACATAGCCATGTTCTGTTTTACCCAAGCACAAAGGACGGTATCCATGAGGATCACGAATACCAATCAATGCATTCGTCGTGTTAATAACGATGGAATAAGCACCTTCGATTTTATTAACCGCCTCAACAATACGATCTTCGATAGTTGCTGCTTTGGAACGAGCAATCAGATTTACAATTACCTCAGAGTCCATTGTAGTTTGGAATACAGAACCATCGTCCTCCAATTGACGACGAATCGCTAATGCATTCGTAAGGTTACCATTATGAGCAACGCCCATATGCCCATCTTGGTAATGGATAACTAATGGTTGAATGTTGCGAGGGCTGTTAGAACCCGTTGTGGAATACCGTACATGACCAGTCGCAATGTGGCCTTTCAATTTTGGTAATTCCTTAATCGCCTCTGTTAATAGGCCCATATTTTTGGCGAGCTCAATATCGTCACCGTTCGTAACGGCAATGCCGGCACTCTCTTGTCCACGATGTTGCAACGCAAACAGACCCCAGTAGGTATAACGGGCTACATCGAGATGGCGGTCATAAATACCGAACACGCCACACTCTTCATGCCACTTGTCAAAAACTGCATCGTAATTCATTATGTCTCCTAATTGACTAACTTTTAGAAACTCTAGTTTATGGAATATATGCATCTATGAATTTGCATACGATGCATTTCCCCTGACGCGAATCACAGATTCGCGGTGATGATTATTTATGTAAAATTATTTATTCAACTCAGCTTGTAGTTTAGCGTTATCTTCGTTAACTTTATCAGCCATATCTTTGCGGTATGCCACATATTGTGCTTTGATGTCTTTGTTGAAAGCTGCGCAAATTTGTACGGCAAATAATGCTGCATTTTTAGCTCCGTCTACAGCCATTGTAGCTACAGGCATGCCAGATGGCATTTGTACGATAGCCAACAAGGAATCAATCCCTTTAAGAGCTGTAGCATTCAAAGGAATACCGATAACTGGCAATGTAGTGAAGCTAGCAATAACACCAGGTAGATGAGCCGCTGCACCAGCGCCAGCAATAAATGCTACTGCGCCTTCTTCTTCCAAACGTGTAACGAAGGATTTTACTTCTTCTGGAGTTCTGTGAGCAGAAGAAATTACCATTTCATAAGGGATGTTGAATTCTTTCAAAACTGCTGCTGCTTTTTTCATAGTTTCTAGGTCAGATTTACTGCCCATAACAATACCGACTTTCATAAGGACCTCCTCATACATTATATAATTTCGTGTAAAAACTCTACGTACTGTATACCATCAAATTGATATTTCTAGCACATAATTTTATATCAAAACTGTAATACTAATTCATGACAATAAAAAAATGCTCAGCAAAATAAAGCTGAGCGAAAGCGCACAAAAATAGCCTGTTTAGATTGAATTGTTTGTTGGAATTGTTCCATCATGATCTTCACAGTCCTACCTCCTCTTGTAGCCTAAAAAAATTGTAACAAAGGCACCGTCATAAGTCAATTAAATTTCGAAGATTTATTCTATTGATTTATGCAATTATTCGGAACGTATCGAACTATATTTAAAATTTACATTATTTTTTGCATTTTATTCGTATTCGATACGAACAATAGAAAAATCAAAGTGCTCCTTCATTAGGAGCTCTTTTAATCTTATTATCCTATATTAACTATTTAATTAGGATTCCAGTTCCTTATAAAAATCTAGGAACACCTCCGCCACTCGATTCGTTTCAATCCAAGCCAATGCAGTTTGTTTGGATGTGGAAATGCTTACCACATTCAATTTTTGTTTAATATCTCCATATAGTTTTTCCAACGCCACCGCGCACCCACCAGATATAGCCACTGGTACATCTCTTAAATCTGACCATTTAATCTGATGCTTCCTAGGAAAGTTTTGAAAGTTAGATGAGGCTACTAATGCTAAGTGCTCCGCCCGGGTGCAAAGAATTTCAAATTTCTCAGGTTGTGTTAACTCTACATTACATATACCAATTTCCGTACGTCCCAACAACAACTGTTCTTCTTGAGTTGTAATAATCCCCTCATTCAACTCAAAGATTACATGGGGGTATCGTTCATGAAAAGGATGTAGTACGCGCTGAATAAAGCGTTCAGAACGCCCTGGTGCGATACTAAATCGTAATACACCTTCCACGCGATTCGTCGCACTAGCTAACTCGTTTAACATGAGATCTTCCACAGAGCACAATTCCTTCAAACGCTTATATAATATCTCCCCTGCAGCGGTAAGACGCATAAATTTAGCCCCCGCTTTGTGACGAGCAGCTCTGTTTGTAACATATTTTCTAACACTTGCATTTGCTTACTTAAGGTTGGTTCTGTCGTATGTAACACCTCCGCGGCTGACGTTATACTGCCACTCTCCACAATGATAATAAAATTCCTATAATAATTTGTTTCCATTTCAGTTCCTCTTAATCCACACACAGTCATTCACATTTTTTATATCTAATACTGTTGTTATTATAAGAATAATCTTTTATATAAAATAATGAATAATAGCTATATACAAATATCTACAGAGAATATAAACCCTTATATTTACTTGATTTATACCCCATATGGTTTATTTTTCAAATATAATACCCACATATAAAAAACAGCTATATTTCCTATCCCTAATATCAATTTTACTCATTACCTATCCAGTGATATTCTGTACGTGTCAGAAGGATTTCACCTAGAAAGGAGCCATATTATTACTATGGCAATAAAAACACTAACACTACATCAACACACTATGTTGGAAGATCAGGTATCAAATTTCAAACCGTCCATGAAACCTGTATCAGGACTACTTCAAAAACTCTATCAACATTTACTTCAATGCCGATTAGAAGCCGCTAGATGTAGTCTAGAAGGTTATATGATGGATATCCCTGGTTATCCATTTCCTATGACCCAAGAAATGCGTAGATCATTACTTCATCCTCAACACAATGTATAATTAGCTCAATAGAAACAGTGCTCCCGCCTCATGAATGCTGTTTATAATCTATCTATTGTAAAACCTATTAAAACCTATTCTATATACATTCAAAAAAACTAAATTATCGAATAGACATACTAGTTATTGTCTATAAATCACAAATAGCCCATCAACTCATAGTATTAAGAGTCAATGGGCTATTTATATATATGCCTTATTTCAATATATACTTAGTGTGCGTTACTTTCAAAAACCTCTTTTAAGTCACCTACAGCATTTGGAATATAATCAACGATAGATGTCATCAAAGCGTACATCAAAGCTGGTTCAAATGCATCGTCTGCACTCATATAGATACAGTCTAAATACAATGAGTTATCCTGTTCGTCTACGTAGAGTTTGAAGTTTTTATAGGTAGCATTTTCACGATTAATAAATGCATTGATGGCCGTTAGATTTTGAGCATTCACCTTTTCAGGGCCTACTACCAAACGCATCACACTATAGATGCTATTATCTAAAATCACAAAGAAGGGCATATCCCACAAAGGAGATTTTATATAAGATCGGTAAACAACAGTACCTTCTTCATCGTCAAAGTCTTTGCGTTCAAAGGCAGTGACCTCTTCCTCTTTTAGATATTTATCAAAGCTAAGAGCTTTAGGATTCATATTAGTTACCACCTTTAACCACATCTAGCAATGCTTTATGTGTATCTTTCAAATGAGGTACAATGACATTTTTTAACAAATCAGGAATAATCCCTGCATTGAAATCAAACTCTGTGGATGGAACACTAATATCAATATATACATTATGATCTTGATCACTAATATAATATTTGGAAATTTTGAAACGTTGATTCAATCCATTTATATGTGCTAATACTGCAGGAATTTGTTGTTCCTCTACACCTTGCAATGTTACACCAATGCGAATGAAAGAAAATGCTGTATCATCAATTACCACAAATATTGGTAGTTTCAAATCATTCATTTCTAAATGTGCATGGTACACAGTTGTGTGAAATTGATCATTTAACTCTTCTTTTGTGAACCATTTATCACCACGACTATTCATAATCGCGACTAGTTCATCAAATTGTTTAACTTTGCTTTTTGGTGGTTTTGGGCTTTTAGTCGCCATAGTTCATTCCTCTTAATCTTCTACAAATACGCAACGATCATCTTTAAATTCTTTAATGCGAACCAAAGACTCTACACGATACCCAGCTTTTTCTAATCTTTCACGACCTGGTTGGAAAGATTTTTCGATGGCAATTGCCATGCCTACTACTGTATCACCTGCGTCTTGTACCAATTTAGCAAGGCCCATAGCTGCCTCGCCACTCGCCAAGAAGTCATCAATGATAAGGACCTTTTCCCCTGCTGGCAAGAATTTTTTAGAGATTGTAATATCGTAATTTTCTTCTTTTGTATAGGAATACACCACAGAATGATATACATCATCAACCATCAAAATGGATTTTTTCTTACGCGCAAATACTAATGGCACGTTCAATTCAAGGGCTGCCATCAATGCTAACGCAATGCCAGATGCTTCGATAGTAACGATACGTTGAATGCCTGCATCTCTGTAACGATCCGCAATTTCCTTGCCGATGGCTTGGAATAATCCAGGATCAATTTGATGATTTAAAAAGCTATCTACTTTTAATACGCGATTGTTGAGGACTAAACCTTCCTCGTTGATGCGTTGTTTTAAGAGTTCCATATATAACCTCCGATACTTCTATCCTTAAATTTTATCGTATTGCCTATCCTACGGTCAACTGCACATAGAAATATTTTAATATGTATTTTATCCTTTTAGAATCTCCGTGAATCGAGACGCCCCTTCAGATTGTGGTACAAGACGCGAGCGTACAAGTACAATATCACGTGTGGGAACTGGAATATCTGTATCAATCTTCACCACAGTGCCTTCGGTGATTTTTTTATTTACCACAATGCTAGGGAGCATGGAAATCCCCATGTTGATTTCCACTAAATCGAGGAGCACATCGATACTGCCCAACTCGAATCTTGGTTTGCGGCAGGCGCCATGCGTTACGGCATCAAAAAATGTACGACTTGCGGTACCTTGTTGCAAAAGTAGCATCGGTTCATTGAGCAAACGGCCTTGATCAAAGAAGCCTGCACCTCTATAATTAGGTCCACCCACGAACACATCTTGCCCCGTTGCCAACGGGATTACTTCTAGCTGTGGATTTTCTTTTAAGCCTTCATAATCATTTACCACTGCTAATTGCGCTTCTTTATTTAGTACTAGCTCCACACAACTCGGGGACGGACGATTGATGATATTCAACCCAATATCAGACACTTGAGATTCCCACTTACGGAAATAGGGTAACAAGTAATGTCTACATAATGTATCTGTAGCTGCCAAATTAAGTGTTGCAAAATCCTGTGCCACACGTTCCTGCAATTGTGTAACCCCATTATCCAATATAGAAAAGGCTTTTGCTACTGTGTCGAACAATTCTTTGCCCTCTGGTGTGAAAGCAACAGATTTCGTCGTTCTCACGAACAAGGGAATATTGAGCTCCGCTTCTAATTGTTTAATGCTCTGACTAATGGCCGATTGGGATACACCAATTTCCTTAGCAGCACGCGAAAAGGACAAATACAGCCCGACTCCAAAAAATGTTCTGTACAAATCTGCTGAAATTGCCATACGAACCTCCATAAACTATTACCATTTTTTTATGCCTAGTATATACTATAATTATAAGTCATCATATATGACGAGCATTTGCTAGTCACTGTACTCAGCTGCCACTTAGTCTTGTAAAACTATAATTAGTATGATTAATGTATTTATAATTAACATTATATTTACTTATAAGTCTAGACCGTTTATACTGAAGTTGTCAATCAAAATATATCAGAGACCCATAGGCTCATTAAAATTTACTACCACTGTGTTTTTTCCAGTTAGTTAACCTATTCTCTTTTATATAATTTAACCTATAAGTACATTTAGGAGGTCCCCTATGTCCATCTACCGTTTGTATGTACGTAAACGAGAAGCATTTGGTCAAGAAGCAACTCGCATGTTAGACACCATTACAAAAGAATTATTGTTACCTGCCACTAAGGTAACAATTTATGAACGTTATGATATCGAAGGTCTTCCTCAAGATCAATTCGAGAAAGCAAAGCACTTAATTTTCTCTGAACCACCAGTTGATGAAGTGTTCACTGAATTGCCTGACACAGCTGGGGCCTATGTATTAGCTAGCGAATTCGTCCCAGGCCAATACGATCAACGCTCTGACAGTGCCGAACAATGTTTGTCCATGCTAACGCTCGACACTGGTTATACGGTTCGCACAGCACGTATTTTCGTTATTGAAGGTAGTTTTACAGCAGAACAAAAAAAAACTATCGAAAAATATTACATCAACCCTGTGGAATCTCGCGTAGCATCCCTCGACATGCCAGCATCCTTGCAATTAACATTAGAGAATCCTGCGCCTGTGCAAATCATGGGCGGTTTCCGCGATTACACTGAGGCTCAATTGACTAATTTTCTCAAGGAACTCGGTCTAGCTATGACATTAGCAGATTTGAAACTCATTCAGGAACAATATAAAAACGTGGAACAACGCGATCCAAGCATCACTGAAATCCGTTTGTTCGACACCTATTGGTCCGACCACTGCCGTCATACAACATTCATGACTGAATTAACGGACATCACTATTGATGAAAGTCGCTTCACGGCGCCTGTAAAACAAGCCCTTGAAGAATATACTGCAGGCCGCAACCTGCTATACACCACTAAAGTGAAAGCTCGCACCATGATGGATATGGCGACTCTTGCTGTGAAAGAATTACGTCACGCTGGGGGTCTCAAAAATCTTGATGAATCTGATGAAATCAACGCATGTACTATCATCATCCCTGTAGACGTAGATGGCAAAGAAGAAGAATGGTTGTTATTGTTCAAAAACGAAACTCACAACCATCCAACTGAAATTGAACCATTCGGTGGTGCCGCTACTTGTCTTGGCGGTTGTATCCGTGACCCATTGAGCGGTCGTTCCTATGTATACCAAGCAATGCGTGTCACTGGTTCAGGTGATCCTCGCACACCTATCTCTGAAACATTAGAAGGCAAATTGCCTCAAAAACAAATCACCCAAGGTGCTGCGCGTGGTTATTCTTCCTATGGTAACCAAATCGGTCTTGCCACTGGTGAAGTTAAAGAATACTATCACAATGGCTATGTGGCAAAACGTATGGAAATCGGTGCCGTTGTAGGCGCTGCTCCTCGTAGTGCGGTACGTCGCGAAGTACCAACACCTGGCGATATCGTTGTATTATTAGGTGGTAAAACTGGTCGTGATGGCTGTGGTGGTGCTACTGGTTCCTCCAAAGAACATACCCTTGAATCCTTGGAAACTTGCGGTGCAGAGGTTCAAAAAGGTAATCCATTAACAGAACGCAAAATCCAACGTTTATTCCGTCGCCCAGAAGTGACTACCCTTATTAAACGTTGTAATGACTTTGGTGCAGGCGGTGTATCCGTTGCCATCGGCGAATTAACAGATGGTCTCAACATCAACCTCGATAAAGTACCTAAAAAATATGAAGGCCTTGATGGTACAGAACTGGCCATTTCTGAATCCCAAGAACGTATGGCTTGTGTCATTGAGCCAAAAGATTTGGAAGCTTTCACAAAATACTGTGACGAAGAAAACATCCAAATCACTGTAGTGGCAAACGTTACAGACACAAACCGTCTCGTTATGACATGGCAAGGCACTGCTGTCGTAGATATTAGCCGTGATTTCTTGAATACAAATGGCGCAAGCCAATACCAAGAAGCCCATGTATTGGCACCGGAAGGTAAATCCTATTTTTCTGGTTACAGCGGAAAAGTAAGCAATTTCCATGACCAATGGATCGAAGGCATTTCCACATTGCAAACAGCATCCCAACAAGGTTTGTCCGAGCGTTTTGACAGCACTGTAGGTGCTGGCACTGTTCTCATGCCATTCGGCGGTAAATATCAAAAAACACCTACCCAAGGTATGGTAGCAAAATTACCGGTTCTTCATGGAGAAACTACAACAACGAGCATCATGACACATGGTTTCAATCCTGACCTTGCGGTTTGGAGCCCATACCATGGCGCACAATATGCTGTATTGTTATCCGTAGCCAAAGGCGTAGCAATGGGCGGTCATCGTGAAGATATGTACCTCACATTGCAAGAATACTTTGAACGTTTAAATAGCAAAGAATCTTGGGGTAAACCAGTGAGTGCCCTTCTTGGGGCATACAAAGCTCAAAAAGAATTAGGTATCGGCGCTATTGGCGGTAAAGATTCCATGAGTGGTACATTCATGGACCTCACCGTCCCTCCTACCCTCGTATCCTTCGCAGTCGCTACAGCACCTGTAGACCGCGTAGTATCCCCTGATTTGAAAGGCGCAGATCATCGCCTCGTATTCCTCGATGTACCTCGTACATACGAAGATACGCCTGATTGGAATCGATTCAAAGAAAACTGCGACATCGTACAACGTGAAATCGATAATGGTCGCGTATACAGTGCCTACGTTGTAGAAGCTGGTGGTATTCCAGAAGCTATTACTAAAATGGCTCTTGGCAACCGCATTGGTGTGAAATTCGACCAATATGCAGAAGCATCATTGTTCCAACCTGCATTGGGTGCTTTCATCATCGAAGTAGACGTAACAGCAGTTAACCATTTATTGGAAATACCTGGTGTACGCGTTATCGGCGTGACAACAGCAACACCAACTATCGAATGGAAAGACAATGTAGTAACACTCGACGAAGCACAGGCTGCGTACGAAGCACCATTGGAATCCATTTTCCCATTACGCGATGCGAACGGTACTGGCGAAGCAGTGGCATACATCCACGATCAACACGCACCTAAGGGTACTGCAACAATTTCTGCGAAACCTAAAGTATTGATTCCTGTATTCCCTGGCACAAACTGTGAATTCGACTCTGCTCGTGCCTTTGAACGCGCTGGCGCAGAGGCAGATATCGTTATCATCCGCAACCAAACAGTGCCTCAATTAGAGGACTCCATCCAAGTCATCAAGGAAAAATTAGAACAATCCCAAATCTTGATGTTCCCAGGTGGTTTCAGTGCTGGTGACGAACCAGATGGTTCCGGTAAATTCACTGCCACCCTATTCCGCAATCCATACCTTGCAGAAGGTTTGGAGAACCTATTGTACAAGCGCGATGGTCTTGTTCTTGGTATCTGTAATGGCTTCCAAGCATTGATCAAACTTGGTCTATTGCCTGGCGGTCATATCGAACCATTAACTGAGGCACATCCTACCTTGACGTACAACCGTATTGGTCGCCATTTGTCTGGCATGGTTCATACGAAGGTGATTTCTACGAAATCCCCTTGGATGAGCGATATGAAAGCTGGCGAAATCTATACAGTACCAATTTCCCACGGTGAAGGCCGATTCATTGCTAGCCCTGCCCAAGTATTGGAATTCAACAAAACTGGCCAAATTGCTACACAATACGTTGATTTTAACGGCATTGCAAGCATGGACTCTCGTTTTAACCCTAACCAATCTGTGGCGGCTATTGAAGGTATCTTCAGCCCTGATGGCAGAGTATTTGGTAAAATGGCGCATTCCGAACGCGTCGGTTACGGGATTTCAAAAAATATCCCAGGCCAATTAGAAATGCCAATCTTTACATCTGGCGTTAAGTATTTTAAATAAAAAGAAATCCTAGGAGGACACTTGCTGGGCTCCGAACGCATCCGCGTAAAGTCGCCTGCACAAGTATCCTCCTAGGATTTTCTTTCTACATAAGCTGTGAAGGATGTAAAGATTGGCATTCTAAGGTAGCTGTAAAGATTTTTTGAAATCCCTCACCTAAAAAAGATAATGTAGTTTACAACGCTTCTACTTGGTAGATGTGCTGGTTAGTACTTGCGCTTCTGCTTGGGATATGTAGTGTGGAGAACGGCGTAGTACCTCCGGTTGTGTTTAGCACAGGCGATGGATTAGCATGCCTCGTCCTCCGGACATCGGAGTGCATAGTGTTTCATACCGCATCTGTATTTTTCAGGTGATTTATATTTTCATTTTTTACAGTTAGTTATTTAAAAATAAATATTGCTTATTGGCCTAAATATTAGTATTATTATAATATCCCAATTTGTGACATGTTTCACGTTGGCTAAACTAGTTCTATACGCTACCTGGGTTGAAATCGATTCATTTACTGGACTTTCACCATGGGTAGACAGTCATGAGATATAAGTTTATTTAGAAAGGAATTCTCTATGCATTGCGCACAAAAGATTACTGAAAACATTTATTGGATTGGTAGCAATGATTGGACTACTGAACGTTTTGAAAATTTATTCCCTATCCCAAATGGTGTTAGCTACAACTCCTATTTCATCGATGATGAAAAAACTTGCGTTGTAGACAGTGTTGATGCTGAGATTCGTGAAGAATATTTTGACAATCTAGTGCATTTGTTAAATGGTCGTGATCTTGATTACATCGTTGTCAATCACATGGAACCTGACCATTGCCAAACATTGTTGGAAACTATCGAACGTTACCCTAATGTAAAAATGGTTGGTAACGCTACAACATTCCGCATGTTTGAACAATTCTACCGCACTCCAAAACCTGACAATTACCATCAAGTAAAAGAAGGCGACACTATCGACCTTGGTAAACACAAATTAGTGTCCTACACTATGCCAATGGTTCACTGGCCAGAGGTTACAGCTACATTTGAACAAACAACAGGCACATTGTTCTCCGCTGATGCGTTCGGTACATTCGGCACAATCAACGGTAACATCTTTGCTGACCAAGCGGATTTCCGTTTGACATTCGAAGAGGAAACTCGTCGTTACTACACTAACATCGTTGGTAAATACGGTCCTCAAGTACAAAATGCAATCCGTAAATTGGGCGCTTTGGAAATCAAAAACATTGCTCCATTGCATGGTCCAATCTGGCGTACACCTGAAACTATCGAATACATTTTTCATAAATACTTACATTGGAGCTCTTACACAGCTGAGAAAAAAGGTGTTGTTATCGCCTTCGGTTCCATGTACGGTAACACTCGCGACATCGCACAACAAGTGGCAAAACAATTGTCCTTTCGTGGTGTTGAGGACATCAAAATCTACGATGTATCCAAAACTAACCCTTCCTACATCATCTCTGATGCTTGGAAATACACTCATATGGTTTGCCTAGCTCCTACTTACAACTTGAACTTGTACTTAACGATGGAAAACTTCATCCACGAGTTGAAAGCTTTGAACTTCCAAAACCACAAAGTATCCATTATCGGTAACCACTCCTGGGCGTCCGCTGCTATGAAATCCATGGTGGCTCACTTCACAGAAGATTTCAAAAACATGGAAATCGTTGGTGAACCTTTGGATATTAAATCCTCTTTGAAAGAAGAAGATCTTCCATTGATCGAAAAATTAGCTGATGACATCAAAGCATCCTTAGATGAAACTGTTATCTTCCACGCTAAATTATAATTCAGTAATCACTGATACATAGACAACAAAAAGCCCCGAACACGCGTTCGGGGCTTTTTGTTGTCTATGTATTATATTTTTTCATCGTATTGTTTCACTAATGCATTAAATACGTCTTGGTTTCCTTGAATCCAATCATCAAATGTTGTATTAGCATTACGAACGGTAGTACCTAATTCAACGATGAACTCAGGTATAAATCGTGTTTCAATAACTGCCACTTGTTCACCTAGTTTTTCAGAACCAAAGGCTTCATTACCGCCAACAAATAATGCAAACGCATCTACCGGTTTCTTGTCCACTAATTTAGCGGCGCCTTGGAACCCAATACTAGCGGTTTCATGGGTACCGCAAGAGTTATGGCAACCAGAGATATATAGACGAGGCAATACGCCTTCTTCAAAGTGATGTGGTTTTGCAGCTGCTAAAATAGCTTCTAATAGACCATGGGAATCACGTACACCAATTTGGCACACAGTGGCACCTACACAAGATACAGATTTTTCAAATGTAGTTTGAGCAGAGCGATTATCCACAAAGGCGGCAACTGTTTTAGCTTCTTCCGCTGTTAAATTGGCAATATATGCTGTTTCTTCTGCAGCCAGACGAAGTTCTACACCTTCAAATGGTTCAACTAGATCTACCAATTCAATAAATTCTTCTGGAGTAGGGGTACCTCCAATTGGATGATATTCTACATAATATAAACCCGGTTGTTTTTGTGGTTTAATTCTCCAGTTATTAATGATCTCTACAGGACCTGTTTTTTCAATAATGTTGCCTATAGGATTAATCACATCAAGATCTTTTTTCTTTGCTTCTTCAACATATTCATTATAGATACGAAGATATTCTTCTAGCCCTAATTTCACTGGTAAATAACGGGATCGATTGCTGGCACGAGTTTTATAGTCAGAGTGTTCTGTAAAAATACGCACCATTGCCTCTGCATAATATAGTACATCCTTTGGATCAATGTGATCCGCTACTTTCACCCCAATTTTAGGATTTGGTCCAAGACCACCCGCCGTATATACATCAAATGTACCATCTGTATTAGCTAAATAACCCAAATCACGAATTCGAGTGTGTCCAGAACCATCATTAGAACTAGAGAAGGATACTTTCATTTTACGTGGATATTTAACTGTGCCAATTGTCCCCAATAAATATTCACTCACGGCATTCATATAGCCTGTTACATCAAAGTATTCGTCCTTTTCAATACCGATGAGGCCTGATGATGTAATGTTACGTGGATTATCTGAACCAGCACCACGAGTCAAAATATTATTGTCATATAGCTCATTCATCAACGGTTCAATAATATCACCTGTAATGTGATGTAACTGAAGGCATTGGCATGTTGTGAAATGTACCATTGGTACATGGTATGTTTTAATAACCTCACGAAATGCTAGTAATTGATTTTTATTAATTACACCACCGCTGAAACGGCAACGAATCATTGTGCTTTTGGCGCCTCTTTCACCATAATTACCAAAACCACCAGAAATCGCTTTGTAATCATTCGGTTTCATTTCTTGTTTGTAGAATTTGTCGGCCGCATCAAAAAATGTCGGTAAATCTTGTTTAAACAACACTGTCCATTTGCTCATGTGTACATCCTCCTTAGATGTCTATTCATTAAATAATATAGTCAAAATCAAAGACTACTTTTCTAAAACGACCAAAGCTGTAATAGCGATTGGCAAATTCAACGCGTTTACGATAATCGCTAGATTCTAATTGATCATAGGATACGAGCATATTTTGTAAATCCTCTTGATTAGCGATATATAAGGCAAAACCACGACCATTTACGAGTGGGGCCCCCGTATATTTATAATCATCTAGGGCTTGAATGGTATCGACTTTACCATCGCGTATCAAAATGGATACCTTGTCACGCAATACGAGTACGTCAAAGTTCGCTGGGTAGGTGTAGCTTTCACCAGTCAATGGAATGGCATCACCCTCAGCATAGACCTGATGATTGCTAGAGGATTTGGCCACCTCATTATTGCCCACATTGTAATAGAATTCATCAAATAGCTCGCCACGCGCCACTAGCTCATCCTTGACGAAGGCAGGTTGAATGGTTTCTGCCACAGATTTTTCTGCTGCATTGACGATGCCACCACCGGTTACGTCATAGCCATCGACGATGACAAAACGACCTGTCCCCTGATTTTCACGGAATGTATCAAAGGCGATTTCTTCCTTCGTACGCAAAATCACTTCTCCTACGTCGTTCAATTTGATTTCCTTGAGGGTATCATCACTGCTATCAAGGCTGGATGCATCGATAACCTTATTGATACTTTCTACCTCAACCTCTACCTCTTGGGTCGCTAATTTCAAACGGTATTTTTTACCCACCTTGAGCGGTGTTTTACCCATCCAGAACAAGGATACGAGTAAACGGTTGGAAATATGTGGGGCCGGTTCACTAGCAAGCGTAATCAGTTCACCACGTTTATTAAAGAATTCATCTCGCACTGTAATACCCACAGATTGACCAGCATAACCCTTATTTTTACGGTCACGAGGCGCCCAATAGGCCAATGTGGAGATATGTGTTTTTTTACCACTTGGCCAGATGACGATTTCGTCACCTACCGCTAATTTACCAGCCTCAATACGACCAGCGATAATACGACGGTTATCGAATTTATACACATCTTGAATTGGGAATCGAAGTGGTTTATCGATTTCCTGCTGCTCCCCAGGTAATTCATCCATAGCCACCAATAATGGTTGATCCGTATACCATGGCATTTTATCGGATGCAGTAGCAATATTTTCGCCTGCCAAACCAGATACTGGAATGTATCGTAATGGCGTAACACCCAGTGGTGTGATGAATTCTTTCATTTCACTGGCCACGCGATGATATGTCGCCGCATCATAATCAACGAGGTCCATTTTATTGATGACAACGTACACATTCTTAATACCTAACAAACTCAACATATAGGCATGGCGTTTGGATTGTTCTTGCACACCTTGTTTCGCATCAATGATGAGCAATGCGGCACTGGCATTAGCAGCACCAGAAATCATATTTTTCAAGAACTCTTTGTGGCCTGGTGCATCAATGATGACATAATCACGTTGATCCGTGAAAAATTGAATTTGTGTGCTATCTATGGTGATACCTTGCTTTTGTTCTTCTTCAAAGGCATCTAGCAAATAAGCATATTCAAAGGGTTTACCTGTTTCCTTCGCAATACGACGTACCTTTTCAACGGCCCCCTCAGGTAGTGAATTCGTGTCGTACAACAACTTGCCAATGACCGTAGATTTACCGTGATCCACGTGACCTACTACTACTATTTTCAGATTATCTCGTTTCTTTTTCGCCATTTTATCATCACATTCCTAACTATTCTCACTCATGTATATTCATCTATTTTGTGCATTTGTATGCCTGTGAAAGTTACAATGCATATCGCATTCTGCCTATATCAGTTGTTTACCAACAGACAATAATAATTGCGATATATTACATGTATCCTTCACGACATATTACATGTATCCTTCACGACGCAATTTTTGCATGGCATAGGAATCCTCTTGGTCCTGTGCACGGCCAGCACGTTCGCTGACAGTCGTATTTTTCAATTCTTCAATGATTTCATCTAATGTAGACGCATTGGACTCTACTTGGCCTGTGCAGCATTCGCAACCAAGGCTACGATAACGGTGTCCATCTTTGGCAAAGTATAAATCAATGATAGGAATTTCTTCACGACGGATGTATTCCCATACGTCGAGTTCACTCCAGGCTAACAATGGATGTACACGAATGTGATTGCCTTTTGGAAAGTCTGTTTTAAATTGATTCCAAAGTTCTGGCGGTTGATTAACATAATCCCAGCTATCATCTTTCTTACGTTCAGAGAATATACGTTCCTTGGAACGAGAACCTTCTTCGTCACGACGAACGCCAACGATGAGACCATCAAAACCATATTGGTTTACCACTTGTTGTAGGCCCTCTGTTTTAAGCGCCTTACAGCAAGCGAGTCTCCCTTTATCTGGGCTCATGCCTGCATTAATGGCATTCCAGTTCGTATGTACAATTAAATCCAAGCCTAATTCTTTCGCCACTCTGTCACGATATTCAATCATGGCTGGGATTTTATGTTTTGTGTCTACGTGGATAAATGGGAATGGGCAATGACCAAAGAAGGCTTTTTTCGCCAACCACAACAACACGGTGCTATCCTTACCGATGGACCACAACATGCCTAATTTACCTAATTTTTTATATGCTTCACGGAGAATAAATATACTTTCTGCTTCTAATTGATCAAGATGATCCATTTGTCCTTTTGCCATACTATGACCTCCTTCAAACTATCAATAGTTATTTGATTGATTCTTTTGTATTTCTATCGTCTTTGTCTGTCCCTCAACAGATTGGAATGTCCATGTTAATATATCGCCACTATCTTTGGCATATAACAGACCGCCTCTGCCACCCGCATCAGCGCCTGTATAGAGGGCAATGGCCTGCACTGGGCATTCCTTGATACACGCCGTACAAGACCAACAGGCTCGAGGCTCACGGCTAGTCGATTTACCATTCTTCATCACTAGTAAATTGCCGGGACATACTTTCGTACATTTTGTGCAACCAATACAGGTTTGTTCATCAATATGTATCATTTATATCCCTCCTTTTACCGATGGGTGATTTACACCTATTACCGATAGTTGATCTACACCTTTTGCTGATAGCTGTCCATTCGCTTCAACTAACGGTCGTTTTAGAATGGCTATATCGCCATCACGATATACCGAATTAATATAACAATTGAATTCATCATTTAATTCAGGATATTCTACATATTCACCATATCCAGGCCAACGTGTTTCTTTACGCGCTTTCAAATGAGCAATCAGTGTTTTACATACTAACAAGCGATCTTTTAATTCCATGTATTTCATCACGCCGTACATATCTTCGGCGCCAACTTGATTGAGTAAAGATTCAATGCCGTCTATTTCTCGTAATGCCATATCCAAGCTGCGTTCCGTGTATCGATATACCGTGCCG
Organism: Veillonella absiana; assembly: GCF_032970865.1. Classification (NCBI taxonomy): domain Bacteria; kingdom Bacillati; phylum Bacillota; class Negativicutes; order Veillonellales; family Veillonellaceae; genus Veillonella; species Veillonella absiana. The sequence goes on from NZ_JAWJZB010000001.1 coordinate 127,494, forward strand.
ATACCGCCTGCATGGGCGTCCATCGCCGTTTGCATGGCTTCCTCTAATTCGTCAATGGAATATAGACCTGCGTTTTTAGTATTCAATAGGCGCTGACATTCACCATATAATGCGGCGCCTTCTGGTGAAAGTTCCTGTTGAGCAATTACCTCGTCACCCAAATTCTTTTTCTCTGCACCTTGTTGCAGAGAACCTTGTTCTTGTGTACTATGCTGATTTAAAACACCTTTTTCTTTGCCACGAGCTGCCAAGTCACGAGCCACGGTTTCTGCCACAATTTCGCCTTCACTAAAGCAACCCGTCACATATTTCTGAGGGGCCCCACCGGCTACATCACCAGCCGCATAGAGTCCAGGAATGGTAGTGGATCTATCTGTATGAATCCAATATCCGCTAGCTGTATGACCACCTACGATATATGGTTCTGAACCTTCGATTTCAACATCTTGTTCATTAGGACCTCGCCCCGTTTCCATCCACTTTAAGGACTGCATAGGCGCCATGTTTAGATAGGCTTTCAACAAGGAATCCTCTGCCTCTTGCCCAATACCGGTAGTTTGCAAATAACAAGGTCCATGTCCGGCCATCACCTCTGCATTTACCGCATAGACCCGCTCGTACGTTGTATTACCATATTTATATTGGTATTGCTCGCCTAGGGCATTCACTTGCTCGGCCCCAACACCTTGTGCTAGTGTACCAGTTGGTGCGATAGTGTCCTTGCAACGAAGTGCAACAAATCGCATTTCAAAGGTAGTCATCTCCGCGCCAGCACGTAATCCCATAGCATACCCAGCGCCCGTATTAAATGGACTGTACCACATGGTGTGACGGGAACTGCCTGGTTGATTTGGCCGATAGAGACCAGAGGCACCTCCAGTACAGCAAATCGTAGCATTCGCGTGAATCTCAACAAGGCTATCCATCTCAATATTGATGCCGACGGCGCCAATAACGCGATTATGTTCCAACATATAATCCGTCATCGTCACCCGTTCCAAAACTTGAATATTCTTAGCCTGTCTCACAGCCTTCGCTAAAATAGGTTTTATATTTTCTCCATTAATTTTGATATTTCGATTGCCTCTGCCTACATAGTCACCATGCTCATCTTTCAAAATGACGAGACCTAATTGTTCCATATCTTGGGTGACGTGGTTTAATCGTTCGCTCATGGTCAACAGGAGATCTGGTCGAACGATACCATGACCATCCTTTATGGCATAGTCCACATAATTTTGAGGTGTTTGACCCTTTGTAATATACGCATTCAATGCGTTGACCCCAGCCGCTAGACAACCACTACGCTCTATGGGTGCTTTATCCACCAGTAGGATATTCATATCTGGGTTTAATCGACTCAGAGAAATTGCTGCATAACACCCAGCGGCACCGCCCCCAATGATGAGGGCATCGCATATATATCGTTTCATCTCCATATCCAGTCCTTACTCAATGTATACTTACACTGCATCTATCTAAATAATTACATAATTATCTGCCGACCTTGCACTGTTCTCGAGAATCGTTGCGCCATCGTCATTAAATTCACAAATATAATGAATACAGAGGTATACCTCATCTCCAACTGTTAGAGGATCCTTATCTAAGCTCCAGGTACCTCTTAGCAGTTCACCAGCTACGTCGATTTCTACCTCTAACATGCGACCTCTGAAATATACGCCCCGCACAATGCCTTTATCGGCTGACACCGGCATAGATAATTCACTTTGTTTCTTGGCCAGTTCAATAAACTCAGGCCGTATGATTCCTTCCCTATTCGCATGCGCCTCTTGGTGAAAGCCTCTAAATTTAGCGACATTACTCACTTTCGCATGTTCACCAATGAATTGTGCTACAAATGGAGTTTTAGGATTACGGTAAATATCTGTAGGCGTTCCCATTTGCTCTACGCGACCTTTATTCATGACGATAATATCATCGGCCACCTCAACGGCTTCATCTTGGTCATGGGTCACAAAAATACTTGTAATTCCCAACTGAGAGATGGTCTGCCGCAACCATTGACGCAAATCCTTGCGAACCTTAGCATCAATAGCGGCAAATGGTTCGTCTAATAATAATAGATCTGGTTGCGGTGCCAAAGCCCTAGCAAAGGCCACCCGTTGACGTTGACCGCCAGATAATTTCATAGGGTATGCATTCGCCTGTGCAGATAATCCAATGAGATCTATCATGTCGGCTACACGAGAAGTAATCGTTTTGCTATCATAATTTTTTAGTTTCATCCCAAAGGCGATATTTTCAGCCACCGTCATATGCTTGAACAACGCATAATTTTGGAATACGAATCCGATGCCACGCTCACCAGGCGGTACATCATTAACACGTTTTCGGCCGATGAGGATATCCCCAGAATCGGGTGTTTCTAAGCCTGCAATCATGCGAAGCATAGTTGTTTTACCACTACCACTTGGTCCAAGGATGCCTACCAAGCGCCCTGGTGCAATACCAAAGTTAATATGATTAGAGGCTAGAAAATCTCCATAAGATTTTACGAGTTCTCGACATTCTACTTCATAACTCATTCTTGGAGCCTCCTTTCACCAATCCACTCTAATATATTTCTAATGATTAATAAGATAATGGATGCCATCACTAGCACCGATGCCACTGCAAAGGCAGCCGTAAAATTGTATTCGTTATATAACAGTTCCACATGCAGTGGTAATGTGTTCGTACGCCCTCGAATATGTCCAGAAATGACTGACACAGCACCGAACTCGCCCATTGCCCTTGATGAAGCTAGGACAATGCCATACATGAGGGCAAATCGGATATTGGGGAATGTTACATTCCAAAATATGGTCCACCAACTGGCCCCCATCAATGTGGCCGCTTCTTCTTCGCTACGGCTTTGGACTTTCATCAACGGAACGAGTTCTTGTACGATAAAAGGAATTGTCACAAAGATGACCGCAATGGTGACGCCGATGATGGAGAACACTACGGAAATATCATAGTCTCGCAATATCGTGTACAGTGGGCTCTGACGACCATACATCAAGATCAACATCAAACCGATAATGACTGGGGATATAGCCAGTGGCAATTGAATTAAGGATTCAAATACGATTTTTCCTTTGAAATCAAATTTCGTAATGGCCCATGCGGCTAAGATACTAAATATAGAATTTAGCGTTATCGCTACAACCACCGTGAATATGGTGAGATAAATGGCCTTTTGTGCATAAGGTTCTTGTAATGATGCCCAATACACGGCTACGCCTTGTTTCAGCGCCTCTATCATAACGACGGCTAGGGGCGCCACCAACATAACCGCTAAAAATACCGTGGCTATCGTAATTAAAATTATTTTTGTCATGCGTTCATTCACGAGTAACCACCTCTCATTCCTTCTCAATCAAACTAATGTAAACTAGTGTATTATCAATGTTCTGCGTAACTGCCATTCATATGCATTTCGTAACTTTCACCTATCAGGCCCCTCGCAGCTGATACACATGTCGTTGATACAAATTGATAGCCGCTAATGAAAGAAACGAAAACACCAACAGCACCAACGCAATGGCAACCGCTGCATCATAATCATAAGCCTCTAGTTGGTTCATAATTAATAATGGCGCAATCTCTGTTTTAAAAGGTAAGTTACCAGAGATGAATACGACGCTACCGTATTCCCCCACACCTCTAGCAAAAGCCAAGCCTGCGCCCAACAAAATAGATGGATAAATTTCTGGCAAAATGATAGAGGTGAATCGTTTCCAACCATTCGCGCCCATCACCAACGCCGCCTCCTCATATTGTTCATCAAATTCATGGAGCACCGGTTCTACCGTCCGAGTCACAAACGGTATGCCCACAAACACCAAGGCAATGATAATGCCAATTTCAGAAAAGGCCGTCTCGATGCCTAGGGAATAAAAGAATTGACCAAACCAACCGGACTCGGCATATAACGATGTAAGGGCAATCCCCGCCACCGCCGTAGGCAATGCAAAAGGTAGATCCACGAGCCCCGCCATAATGCGCCGACCTGGAAACCGATACCTCACTAGCACCCATGCTAAGATGGTTCCCATAATGGCATTCACTATGGCTGCAATCAAGGATGTGCCGAAGGTAATGACATAAGCATGGATAACGCGTTCACTGACGATAGTATCAATGAATTTATTCAGCCCCATGCCTGTGGCATCAATTAAAAATATGGCCACCGGAATCAATACAATGAGGGATAGATACAACATGGACACCGTCAGGCTGATGGTAAATCCAGGTATCACTGATGTGTTACAATTCATAAATTTCATCAAATGTCCCTCCTTCACTAAAATGAACTTGCTGTGCTGCACTCCAGCCACCAAAACTATCAATTGTCACAGTATTAGCTGGTTTGAATTTCTGATTATATTCTTTTAAAATATCTTGATTAATAGGACGGTAATTGTGTTCTGCAATCACCCGCTGTCCCTCATCGGAGTAGAGATATTGAATATAGCCTTGTGCAATATCTCTGGTGTGTTTGCGATCCACCACCTCATCTACAACCACCACTGGCAAATCGGTTCGCATCGTAATGGATGGAATTATCATTTCATATTCGCCAGGATAATCGTGCATGATGAGCAGTGCTTCGTTTTCCCAACCAATCAATACATCACCTTGTTTGCGATTTACGAAACTCGTTGTAGAATCACGTGAGCCAGAATCCAATACCTTTACATGTCCATAGACGGATTTGATGAAAGTTTTAATGTCCGCCTCATTACCTTGATATCGTTCTCTGCCATAGGCCCAAACGCTCAAGTAAATCCACCGAGCAGCACCAGAGGTTTTAGGATTCGGTACGACAATGGATACATCATCATGAGCCAAATCATTCCAATCTTGAATATGCTTTGGATTATCCTTTCGCACAAGAAAGACTACCAACGAGGTATATGGTACGGACTGATTAGGAAATCGGTCTCGCCATTCTTGATTGATGAGTCCGGTGTTAGCTACCTTATCCACATCGTAGGCGAGTGCTAAACTCAACACATCCGCATCTAGTCCCTCCATAACAGCTCGTGCCTGTTTACCAGAACCACCATTGGATTGACTAAACTCTAATGTTTCGCCTGTAGTATTTTCCCAATAGGTACCAAATTTTTGATTATAATCTGTGTATAATTCACGAGTCGGATCATAGGATACATTCAAAATATTATGACGTTCTTGATAGCTAGCATTCACTATGTAATTACCAATGGCAGCCACGGCCACCACACATAGCGCGCCTATAATAATAGACTTACTGTGACGTCGTAACCAACCATTCACATGTGAAGATCTTTTGTTATTCATATGTATCCCCCTTTCCATTAACCTATTATTTTTAAAGGATTAAACCAATACGCTATATACACTGTTAAGGTAGGAATAAAAAAGAGTAAAAAAAAATAGGGCCACCCCACCTCAGAGGCAGTGTCCCGCGATTCCACTCTGTTCCTAGATACCTATCTAGCTCATAATCCCATAACGGAGGATTCCGAATCAGCCTACTATTAGTTCTGCTGATTAACTCACGAATGCATTCCTAAAATTCCTATTCAATAAATTTCCAGCCTAGATTTATCTCTCTGTAGAACGGATATTAAAGTACTAATTTCGATCGTCGTCATTCTCAAATTCATGTAGTTGTTTTGATGTTTGTAATTCTACAGCAGACATTTATCTCTGTCAACAAGAAATCTATAGATTTTCAAAATTTCATATAATTCAGTAAACTCCTTAATTCAGCAGAGATTAAGGTATTTTAAATGTGATATCAATCACATAGTTTTGTTTTTATATAATGGACTTTTTATAGTTCGATTCTTCTTAATATCATGATGAAAGCCCCGAATGAGCCTTCGGGGCTTTGCTGATTTCTGTATTATTTTTTCCTGTGATCTATCTGCTCTAACAAATTTGGCCATTGCAGCCAATTATGCGTTTCACCAGTTTCAGAGTTTTGTACAGATACACTCATGGTGATATCTCGCATAATCTGTTCGTATTCAGGATGGTATTCTTTCGTATCAAATCCAATTCGATGCATATAAGTCTGATTCGCCACATAAATATCTAAATAACGTCAATAAATTTCTGTTTTACGACCTGTATAGCTAATATATGTACCAACTAGGTTGTTTGCAAAAACAATTTCAGCTTTATCCATAGGCCGTTTCTCTTCTAAAAATTTATCCATCATTCTAGCATATAGATAGATTGGATAATCATTGCGATAATCTACTTTAAAGTGATTGTCATTTAATCTAACCATAAACAAATCTGTATCAGGGTGCTTCGGATTTGCATAGATTATGATACGAACACCTTTTTCATCCACTGTATCCGATACAAATTTAAAATCATTCGTACACGATAATTTAATCCACCCATACTTTCAGGGCGAGAATAGGCATCCACATAAGAAACCTCTCTAAAGGATGGTAATATATCATTACATTGTTTCTCAGGATATACATATAAATCCCACACTGGCTTTTCTGGACCTGACTTGATTAATTTCCCCGCTGTTATTGTGCGAGTAAAACCTCTAGGATCATTATCATATTTATGAACCTGTTTCTCGTAACCTACATCAAATAACTCCTTGTCAGTAAGACTTTCAAAAGGTTTATCAAAATATGGATGTCCCACCTTGTAATCCTCAGCATTTTTAGTTTCAATCACATAACGCAAGCCATCCACCTGTACCGCACTCACAGTTTTTATTGTATGGCCTGTTTCTTTATTTACATAGTTTCTCGTATGAATTGATGCAGGCACCTTAGAGATATTTACAATATAATTACTCGATTCATTGCGCTGCAAAATAACCGTATCGGTCTCTCCCACGATATTATGGAAACCCTGTACATTTAGCGTTTTATATTGCCAATCCTTTTCAGCAGTCTGTGGATCACGGCCGGGTATATCTGCTAGGGATAGTGAAAATGAGCTCATTAAGGTGCCTAGTATTGCTAATGCTAGTAGTGATTTTTTCATATGTGACCCCAACATTACCTCAGCTATTTGCCTTAATCATTTCTTGTACTGCTTGATATTCTTCATCCTTATCGAAGTCATGAGCACTCTTAGCACCTACATTAAAGCGCATCCAGATTTTTTTGTCTGGCATCAATTCAATATGCGTTGGATCAAAGATGATAGGTTGGTCATCAGTTAATCCCTCTTTAGCAAGGAATAGTGGTTGTGTTGTAGAACAGCCATCAGCAGCGGGTGCCATCAAGAGGCTCATTTCATCAACTAAACCTTTTTGCATGAAGCTCCAGTTAATAACTGCGCCACCACCAAGCATCATAGTATTAACCTTCAATAGATCTTTTGCTTTTTGGCATACCAATTCTTCGTCAATAAAGGAGGCCCTATTATTAGAAACATTTTCTACCAAGGTTCTTCATACTGCTAACCATCATTTCATTCCTCACTCAAAAAGTTATTTTGAAAATTTACGCATTGAATATACGGATATACTACAACTCACAGACTATGGAATAATCTCAGCACTAGCCGATTCTTCATTGACCTTAGATGTTGAATGCAACTATAGTATACTTTGCCAGAACAATCAAAAATGTCTTTCAATAAAATCTACAACTGATACTTCGACAACACTATATCTTCCTATCTATCTACTATCAAAATTTGGAGCGGAATTAATCTCTATTATTAATCAAGGTTCCTCAAATGAAGCCCTAAATTATTTTGCTATGGAGATAAAAACTACCAATCCCGATATTGAAACTGATGTCCGTAATTTGGTAGAAATTTCAATAGAACCTATTAACAACTAAAAATTTAAACGGCAACCTTTAAATTTTTCGCCTAATAATAAGCGGATTATTTAAGAGTGCCGTTTGGTGATTTATATGATTATTTTTAGGGGGCATTTAGGGGGCAACCTACATGCTTATAAAAGAAAAAATCTGAAACGCTTCAATCTTACCAACCGCATATTTACTAAATAAACGTGCAGTTAGAAAAATGATGAAACATTTCAGATTTCTCTAAAAAATATGGCGGAGAGCCAGGGATTTGAACCCTGGGTACGGAGTTCACCGCACACATGATTTCCAATCATGCTCCTTAAGCCACTCGGACAGCTCTCCAGGTTGACCTGTTAATAGGTACTTAGTTAGTATACGAAAAGTCATTTTAATTGTCAAGAACTTTACAATTAATTCCTCAAAAATTTTTGTCTAAAATTCCTGACCATCGGCTGAAAAAGAAATAGTTATGTACTTGGACACATGATTTCCAATCATGTGTCCAAGTACACTGCTAATACAAATACATTGTTATAGAGATCACTAATTTACTTTCACTAAACAAATACTATATAGTATAGTCGTTTCACTAGATTAACCAGTCACTCTAGATAAGCAATTTTCCATCGCCTCTACAGTATCACCTTGACTGCGCATATCATAGTATTGTCCATCCTTTTCCAGTACAAAGGTTGGGAACGATTGGGCGCCTAATTCCATGGCACGTTTAAAATCAGGATGCATGGTAGTCGTTTTTTGTGCCTCTATAAAGGCAGTCTTGATTTGCCCACCATCTAAACCATATTTTGTGGCCACTTCTTCATAGAGTGTTACATCAGATAGACTTCGGCCTTGTTGGTAGAATGCATTTTGCAAATCCTGTGCTACATGAATCCATTGAGTCTGTGGCAATTGATCTCGCAATAAACCAAATCCGATGGCTGCATCTAGTGAATTCAATACTAAACTGCCATCTGTAATCAAGTTGTTATAGGCCGTGCCAAATTCAACGCTATACATTTGATGGATTTGTTCATTCGCTACCGCCATATGCGGGAAATCACCAATGCGATTGTTTTGTGTAAACAGTCCACCAGACACAATCTCTAATTCGATGTCTGGATGAGCATCTAAAAATGGCACGAGGTTGCTTTCAAAACCATACGGTTCTAAAAAATTATTCCCTATGCTTTCTTTCACCTGTTCCTGATGATACTGCGCCTCAAATTGATACATCACAGCCGCCATATGCTTGCAATTACAATTTTTAGCCGCATACGGACATGTGCAAGAATAGTTTACTGGACTACTATTCTGTGCATCTAACGTAATCTGAACTTAATACAGCTCACTACCTTTGCTTACAGCACTGATTGTATGATTCAGCTCATCAAACACACAGTCCTTTACATAATTTGTTATAAAATACCCACGGCCTCGCTCTAAAATAATCTCATCAAAATCATCTTCCCAATTAAACATATACACACCACCTAATACACACACATTAATTAAATAACACACTATGACAACACTCATTTTAAAGTATGCTTTACTTCATCAAAGTCATATCTTAAGCCATCATCATGTTTCATGGCATCACGTAATGCTTTTAAATCTTTTGCATCTTCATATTTATCTGAATACACAGTAAAAAGCTCCCCACTCAACATCCGTTCGTTCTTCTTCCTCTACGAGAATCTTGATCATCATACAATCATTATCCCGTGGATTCCAAAAACATCGTCCAGATTTTGAGTTATAGCGAAGCAATTCGTATTGCCCAAGTACATTTCTACTTTCACTAACGAGTGAGTTTCGAATACTAGCTATACCATCACCAGTCCGTATCGCCAACCATTTTGAAATTCCCTCTAGATAATCACCTATATAGGCATGACAACTAGCGATTAACGCATCTAACAAATGTTTCAAACGATTCCCCTTGTATAGGAGATTTTGACGTTTATTGGGTACCTTTAGCGACAATTCAATGCCATAAAATCCAGACTTTGACATATCTTGTTTTATAAATTCACCTTTCTCTATGGCCGACCAAAATCCGTGTACGCTATTACAAGAGGTAGCATAGTAAACATTAGACCATCGGCCCAGTGTCTCCCCTTCTTTCCAATGCATAGATGTTGTTGTGGGTGATATCATTTGATAGCACATATGATGATTCATTGTTGCTAGCTGCGATGCATCAACCTTATCAGTAGCGCTACATTGCACATTTTGAAAGCTTCGCTCCAATAAGATTCCGTTATACATTAATCCATCAAACGGTCTTGTTCCAACATTGTAGGTCAATATGTTTTCAATATCATAATTGATTTTCTCATGCACATCGCCATAACTGTAGCAAGCATAGAGAATACTTCCTCGTCATAGCTCACGAGGAAAATATAACACGTGCAGCAGGACTGTTGCACATCACGCAGCCGACGTTGTCGCGCCAACTAAAACAGCTTGAGGATGAGTTAGGTGTCGCCCTATTCACGCGTAGCAATCACAACATTCATCTCACGGCTGAGGGCCATTTGTTGCGCCATCGTGCGGAGGAAATGGTACAGCTGGCCGAGCAGACGAGGGCCGAGTTATTGCCTCAAACGGTGTTGGCTGGGCAAATTTCCATCGGTTGTGGCGAGCTCCGCAGCGTTCAGGAATTGTCGCAGCACATGCATAACTTTCAGCAGTTGCACCCGCAAGTGACATTTGATTTGTACACGGGCGACAACAGCAATATTCAGGACCGTCTCCATCAAGGCACACTCGACATGGGCCTGCTCCTCGAGCCGGTGGACCTCAGCAAATATAATTACATCCGCTCCATACCAAGGATTCGTGGGGTGCCCCTGGCATTCAATCTGAAATGGATATTCCAGATATGAAATTCCTACCGTTAGATCCGCCGCTAGAATTAACCTCTATCCTCGTATGGAAAGGACAGGTACCGCTTTCTCCATTGGTGAAAGCATTCATTGAGTATTTACAAGAACAATATTAGTTATTCAACAAATGTATTTCTACTTTCACAAACTAAGCATTATACATTTCTCTATTCCTCTCCTATAATGAACTCATCAGGTGAACAAAACACCGCGATATGCAAACAAATTCAGCATATTCATGTAACATAAATAGATTTATATCAGAGGAATACAACAATGACAGCTCCATCTACACAAACCACATTACAAACTCGTTTACAAAATAAAGTGGCTATCATCACAGGCGGCGGTTCTGGTATCGGCCAAGAGTTAGCATTGCGTTTGGCTAGCGAAGGCGTTCGCGTTCATATCCTAGGACGCTCTGGAGGCCCATTGCAAGAAACAGCAGCTATGCACGATAATATCCAATACTCCGTAGCCGATGTGGGTAATAGCGACGATTTAGCTAATGTCATCAAAACGGTAGAAAGCACATATGGTCAACTAGATATCGTCATCAACAACGCTAGTATGGCACCTGTGACACCGTTAGAACAACAAACTATGGAGGAAGTGAATCGTACATTCCGCGTCAATGTATACGGTGTCATCGATTTATCCCGCCAAGCATTACCATTACTCAAACAGTCCAAAGGTAACATCATTAACATCGGTTCTGCAGTAGCTGCTAATCCACCGGCTAATATGGCTGTTTATGCATCCAGCAAAGCAGCCGTTGTATCCCTTACCAAAGTATGGGCTAAAGAACTCGCAAAAGACGGAATCCGCGTTAACTCTATTTCTGTTGGTCCTATCTGGACACCTATTTACGAAAAAACGTCTTTATCCGAAGAAGAAAAGCGTGCCCATGAAGAAATCATCAATCGTATGGTCCCATTAGGACGCTTTGGCTCTGTTGATGAAGTCGCCTCTCTTGTAGCCTTTGTGGCATCTGATGAAGCGTCTTATGTAACCGGAGCTGATTTTGCCGTAGACGGTGGTTTCGGAATTTAATTAACTTTCACTATGGAGGAACACACACATGAAAAACGTATTAATCGTATCCGCACACGACACTGTAGTTGATTCTGTAGCTACAAAATAAATTCTTGAAGATTTACAACAAAATTTACCAAATGCCGTATTCGACGATTTGGATTCACAATACTCGAATTTTGAATATGACATCGAAGCAGAACAACAAAAATTAGTGGCTGCAGACATCATCGTATTGCAATTCCCATTCTACTGGCATTCCATGCCTGCATTGATGCAACGTTGGATGGAACAAGTATTCCAACATGGTTTCTCCCACGGTTCCACTGGCGAAGCATTAAAAAGCAAAACATTAGTAGCATCCTTTACAACTGGTGCCCCTGATTTCGCTTATGCTTACGACGGCATGATGAAATTCCCATTGGAAGATTACCTCGCGCCAATGAAGTCCACTTGTATTTTGACACAAATGAACTTCGGCGGTTTCATTGCCACTAGTGGCGTATCCTATAGCGACCGTAAACCAGAAAACGAAGCGGCCACACGTGCAAAACTAGAAGATCACACAGGCCTCATCATTGCCCAAGCGCAAAACTATGATGCTCTCGATGCGATTTTAAAAGAAGACGTATATTATCCAATCGGCGGTGCAAGCTATGAAACCACTGAATTCAAAGCCGTTATGATTGCAGATAATATTAAACAGTACCAAGCATAACCGACCTTGCTCTATTAAAATGGATATAATGAAAGCGCTGAATCCTTCAACCGAGATTCAGCGCTTCTTCGTTTCTATATACTCTTATGTATGTCCTAACAAAATTACAGCATTTGAATTCACTATATTCCTAGAACAATACAATTACATTTATTTACCACTCACCAAATGTAAATTAGCCAATTTCTGCTCAAACTCATGGCGAGTCATTTCAGCTTTCACATCAAGGCGCAAATCGGGCAACTCTTCATACAAATGCTCACCAGGACAAGTCGTATCATTATGATCGCGATGACCGCTGATGGCAGTGCTCGCATCGAGGTTATAAATGTCAGCTAACTCGGCTACGAGTTTTACAAGTGCATTATATTGCTCAGCCCCACGTATTCTTTTTCAAAGTTCCCGGCCATACAAATTCCGATAGTATGCAAATTATCCCCTTGTGCATGAGTTCCCACAACGCTCAATGGGCGACCACGTTCGATAGTACCGTCCTTGCGAATCACAAAATGATATCCAATGCCGGCCCAACCATTCTTCAAATGGGCTTTATGAATTGCTTGAGACGAAATATCTCCACTTGGAATCGCCACATGATGGATGACAATGCCATCCGTTTCAGGGCGTACCTTCAATGGTTCTTGGAACTTGTGATGCGGCTCAACGATCATCAAATATTCCTTCGGCGCCGTATCATTATTGGGGTCATACACCGGCAAATTTTCCATACCATCCTTCACGCTAGACACAACGGAATCCGGTGCATCTGTAACTGTGAAAGTTGGATTTTCTATACAAGGTTCCAATGGTGGCATTGTAGTCGGAATGACAAATTGATTTGTAGCAATATCCTCCGCCATAACTGGCATCACCATAGTAGATATTGTTAATACCCCCCCAATACCATGACTTTATATAATGTCTTCATTGTTTCTCCTTGCTCGCCAATCGTCTTTTGCAGCTTGGCTATAGTTGTAATGTATCTATTTATGTTACTATTAATCATAGAAATTGCAAAGGATTTTATTATAGTGAGATGAAAGTCTTCACTATATAATAAATCCTAACCAATTAAATTCTATTTTTTAATCATCGAGGCTCTCATGTCTATATTCACCCAACGCATAGATATGCTGCACGGCAGCTTATGGGACAAGTTAATATTATTTTCTCTCCCATTGGCATTTACAGCATTTCTAGAGCAACTCTTTAATATCGCCGACGTCATGATCCTCGGCCAGTATCTCGGCAAGGATGCGGTGGCCGCAGTGGGCACTAACTTTCCGCTCATTATCATGTTTATCTGCCTATTTATTGGGCTTTCGCTCGGCTCAAACGTAGTTATCGCCCAATGTATTGGGGCTAAGCGCCATCAAGAGGCAAATGATGCAGTTCACGCCTCATGGCTATTGGCTGTGATTTCTGGTTTTGCCCTCGCTATTTTAGGCCAATTCGTGACACAGCCATACCTAGATATATTGAAAGTTCCACCACATATCGCTTCATTATCCGACGCATACTTGCAAACCTATTTATGGTCCATGCCGGCTATTAGTTTGTATAATTTTGAAGCAGCAATGTTCCGAAGTCGTGGCGATACCCAAACCCCGCTCATTGGGTTGGCTCTTTCTGTTATTTTAAACTTTACCCTCAATATTTGGTTTGTACAAGCTTTCACCGACGGCGTATTTGGAGTGGCCCTTGCTACTGTTATTTCCATCAGTGTGTCTGCCCTTGTCCTATTAGTCAAACTTAAAAGAGCTCCTGACGTACTGCACTTGTCATTTCGAAAATTGCACATTCATCCACCATTGATGAAAGAAATCATACGCATCGGCTGGCCTGCTGCATTGCAAGGCATGGTATTTTGTATTTCTAATCTATTAATTCAAGAATCCATCAATCGCCTAGGTCCTGATGCGATGGCAGCATCGTCAATATCAACTAGTATTGAGCTCTGCGTATACTGCCTCATTAATGCTTTTGGGCAAGCTGGAACGACATTCATCAGCCAAAACTATGGCGCTCGTAATATATTACGTTGTTTAGAGATAACAAAGTGGGCCCTCATATTGAACCTCGTATTTACTACGGTGACCAGTATCCTTGTGCTGATTTTCGCCCATCAAATCATTTATGTATTTAACGATGATCCTAGCGTTGTTCATTTAACAATACAACGAATGTGGTTTGTCGTTCTATTAGAACCAATTCAAGCCATCATCGACGTTTATGCTGGTGCCATGCGTGGCTACGGCTTCTCTATGATGCCAGCCATGCTCACATTACTCGGTATTTGTGGCGTTCGAATCGTATGGTTATACACCATATTTGAATGGAATCCGACTTTTGAGTGGTTAATGGCGACGTATCCTGTCAGTTGGGGAGTTACTGGAGGGATGCTTGTAATATTGTATAAGTATTTCATTCGGCACCTGCCTAGGGAATAGAAGGCAGGTCTATCTACACAAAACCTGATGCTCTAATTATTAGATAGACCTAACTCGCATCCCACGGCATACTACCCCAAAAATACTTATACAATAAACGGGCGTCAGTCATATCTGAAATTTTAACATTGCGCCTAAGAGCTGGAGTTGAAATTTTAGATATGTCTGCTTTTTGTGTCCCTCTAGTATTCTATTAAATTAGCCACGAACCTCATAGCGACATCCAGAATTCCCCGAATACATAGGCCGACAAGAAATATCCAATGATGGTTACCAACGTTAGGACCGACATAAACGCCGCTGTCGTCCTCCATCCAATGGCCTTAATATCTTCAATCTTAGTATTAAACCCAATTCCTAAAAACGTTAAGGTAAAAAACCAATTCCTAATTATTTTCAATAAGCCTAGAACTTCGTTGTTAAATACTTTCCCTTGTTCACTAGGCAAAATATAAATAACAATAGAGCATAATATAAATAACAATAGAGCATAATATAGATGCCCCCAACAAACCAATAATAAATCTAGGGAATCGGTCCCATACTTTTCGTGCTAAAGATAAATTATTGTCCAACGACTCTTCAGCGTGAACTTTCACAATGGCCAATTTACTAGTATTGCTAATATCCAAAGCATTAGTTTTACCACGATACTGAGGACTCGTAGGTTCCCAATAACGAACTGCGATGATACCAACTAAAACTGTCCAAATCACAACGGACATATCACGGCCGATTACTTTTACCAATGTGTAGGATTGCATAGCTGAATCGGATCCAATAGCGGCCACTGTAGTAAAGCCCGCCACGGCAGCCACTGTAGAAGATCCTGCCCAAGCCCCCGCAATAGAATGGGGAATGCCGAAGTACTCAGTCATAGCCGTTTGTAGAAACAATAAGATAATAGATCCAATAATACACAGAGCAAACCCGGTACGAATGACACGTAATTTAGCCTTAGATGCCTCCGCACCAGCCACAATCCCCGTCACATTTCCCACCGCCATAGCCGTCGCTAAGGTAGCCACCAAGCGGCGTTCTATGCGAAAAACATAGATACCAATAAACATCATTAGCGCAAATCCAATAATCCCCACCAGTAAGGCTTGTACAACCGCAATAGGGCCAACAGACATAATCATGCTCATGGGCATGGTCGCACCCATCACCCCAAGCAAGACAAATAAGAGCAAGAAATAATAGCCTACGTGTGACTCTAGCAAGATTAGTAATTCATTAAACGTCGTCCATTTACGAATACTAATATCATTCACCCAGACTAGCAAATCTACACCTAAAAAATATAAAACTGTGGTACTCACAGCAAAACCCAAGGCGATAATCATGGCCCAACTATCCTCATGGTAAAGCCATTTTCGAACACCTGTCCTAAAACTCATTTTTCTCAACTACTCTCTATTTTCACCTATGACCTATTAGTCATAATTAAAGTCTACTGCCCGAAGTCCCCTATATTCATACAGTAGCTATTCCACACACGGTCGAATCTCAAATTATGTGGAATACTTATTTATGCGCCCACTCCGCAATACGTCCAATATTCTTAAGGCCCGTACGACAACAACCTCCGATAATTTGTGCCCCTGCTTCAGCCCATGTTTTTGCATATTGATCAAAAGCATCCGCCTCACCAAACCAAGTTTTATTCACATTATCATACAATTCCCCGGTGTTTGGATACACCACAATGGCTTTGTTTGTTTTTGCTTTAATATGACGAATCAATGACTCTACATATTTAGGTTGCGTACAGTTCACACCAATAGCCTGCACTGCATCAACTGTATCTAAAAATTCTGCACAATCCTCAATTAGATCTCCGCCACAAGTGTGTTCCTCATCAGCACAAGAGAATGAAATCCAAGCTGGAATATTTCTAGACACTAATTCATCCGATAATACCTCGGCTAATGCTCTAGCCTCCTGTAATGACGGTACGGTTTCACAAGCGAATACATCTGGTTGCTCCTCTGCAAACAAGGCAATACGTCCTTTGTGAAAGTCTACTAAAACATTATCTCCTACATTATAATCACCACGATATTCAGACCCATCCGCTAAAAAAGCACCATATGGCCCCACCGAAGCAGCTACAATTGGTGTAGCTAATTGACCGTTATCTAGCACATCAATAGCACTATAGGAATCCGTGCCATTGGGATCAGTGCAATTAGAATCACTATTATTAGACTCCACAGAGTTAGTCTTATGACCACTTGCTGCCACAAACTCATCACGGGCCGCTATAGCAGTGCGAACGGATAATTTTACAAGCTCAATAGCCTCACAATGAGAAAACCCTTTGTCTTGGAATCCTACTACTGTTGCTTGATAGCCGGAGCTTTCAATAATATCTGCACCAGCTGCCAAATAGGAATTATGTACCTTTTTTACAAGATCTGGTTGCTCAAATAAAACCTTTGCAGACCATAATGGATCATTTAAATTACAACCATAGGACTCTAATTCAGTAGCGAACGCCCCATCTAGGACAAGTTGTTTTTTACTAAGTACTGCATCTGTAAATTTGGATGTTATTGTTGCCATATAATGTACCTCGAATCATTCTTGTATTAATACTGACAAGAGGCCCACCTCACAGCGGGCCTTTTACCTTGTTTATAGTATCGTTCATTGTATATTCGCTAAACGAAATTTATATTACCTATGAACTATATGTATGTCATTATTTTTCTGTAGGTGGTTCTTTATCAAACCATTTTTTATAGATTTTTGCATACTCACCATTAGCTTTAATTTTGCCAAGGCCATCGTTGATTTTTTTCAATAATTCAGTGTTCCCTTTTTTCACAGCAATACCAAGTGGCGCGGCTTCATAATCTTCACCTACTACTTTAGCAATACCTTTACCCTTTGTATTTACATAGTATTCGTTTACTGGTGTATCATTGATTACTACATCAACACCACCATTCTGCAATTCAAGGAATGCATCTACGATATTATTGAATTCACGAATTTGAGCATTTGGAATTTTGCTTGCAATTTCAGAACCAGTAGAACCGATGGAAACACCAATTCGTTTACCTGGCAAATCAGAGAACGCTTTAATATCCGTGTTATCTAGATTTACTACGAGACCACTGCCAGCGATATAGTAGGAATTAGAGAAATCCACTTGTTTAGCACGTTCTTCAGAGATTGTCATATCTGAAATAGCAACATCTAATGTATTTGTTTGTAATGCTGGTAACAATGCATCAAAATTCAAATTTTGAACCTCTACCTTAAGGCCTTCTTCTTTTGCAATGGCTTTAATGATATCAATATCAAAGCCAGCTAGATCTCCAGTTTGTTGATCTTTAAAACCAAATGGTGCATAGGTAGCATCAGTACCTACTTTCAATACTTTTGAATTATCTGCAGATGTTCCGCAACCTGCCACTAACAATCCAAGTGCTAATGTGAGCACTCCTAATATCCATACTATACGTCTATTCTTCATCAAATTCCCTCCGTAATGATATCTCTATGTATCTCTCAAGTCGATTTCTCAACTAATGTACACTGTGTATCTCAACGCATGTACCATCGTATTAACTGGTCTAATTGTAACAGAGCATACCTTTGAGGTCAACAATTCCAACTACACTTGTAGGTTTTAATTCGTTATAAAAAAATCCTATAATCATTTCCCATGTTATAAAATAAGATTATAGAAATCAGGCATAAATGATAAGATGGTATTTTATGAGGCAATATGCCGCCTTACCAATCCTCTAAACTATAATAAATCATGTATAGAAAGTATTATTTGCTTTCACCAAAAAGAGTTATAATTATACTAGATTTAGTTGTATAATATAGAAAAGGAGGAAACTCCGATGAAACGTAGAGATTTTTTAAAATCTGCCGGCCTTGGCGCGGTAGGATTAATGGGGGCGAACATCTTGACTAAGACAACAAACGAACCAATCACAAATACAGCAGCTGCGGCTAGTAATGTAGCAAATCCAGTTCCAGGTACAGATGGCGACAAATATATTGCACCATCCGAACGTACTGGCAAAGAGTCTGTCGTATATTTCACACGTGACCTCTCCCCTGCAGGTCTTGTTAAAATCTATGATAAAATCAGCACTAATTTAACTGGCAAAATCGCAGTTAAATTACACACTGGCGAACAACATGGTCCTAACATCATTCCGGCACCATGGGTTAAGGAATTATTCGACCAAAAACTATCTAATGCCACAATTGTGGAAACGAATACATACTATGAAGGCGACCGCTATACAACAGAAGATCACCGTAAAACATTGGAAGTTAACGGTTGGACATTTTCACCCGTAGATATCATGGACGAAGATGGCACTGCTATGTTCCCATTAACAGGTGGCAAATGGTTCACGGAAATGTCCATGGGTAAAACGTTATCCAATTACGATTCCTTCTTGGCATTGACTCATTTCAAAGGTCACATGATGGGCGGTTTCGGCGGTTCCAATAAAAATATTGGTATCGGTAATGCAGATGGTCACATTGGTAAAAAAATGATTCATAGCCGAAATAGCCAATGGGATATTGCTGAAGAAGAATTGATGGAACGCATCAGCGAATCCACTAAGGCTACGCTTGAACATTTCGGCGATAACATTTCCTATATCAACGTAATGCGCAATATGTCCGTTTCTTGTGACTGTGAAGGCGTAAATGCTCAACCAGTGGTAACACCAAACGTAGGCATCTTGGGTTCCACAGACATCTTAGCTATCGATCAAGCATCTGTTGACCTAGTATTCGCTATGAAAGAATCGGATAATCACGATTTGAAAGAACGCATGATTAGTCGTCACGGTCTTCGTCAATTATCCTATATGAAAGAATTAGGCATGGGTAATGATCGTTATATCTTACTTGATATCGATAATAACGATGCGCCTATTTCCCTTGCTGACGCGGTGAAAGATGTAAAACCATTCACAAAATAATAGCATATGCACATCATTTGGATGCTAACCACTCCCTTATAGAAAGAGCCCACTAGCCCACTAATAGATATATTAGTGGGCTCTTTTTGAATACTCAGTATTTTAAAATATATTAGATTATGAAGACTGCCAACATATGGAGAAAATAGGCTCTATATTACGCTTTAGCAACGACTTTTTTTGCTTTTACTTTCATAGAAAATTTATACATGTAACCGCAAAGGAAAATGTACATTACCATACCTAAGTAGGTAGCACCTGGAGTTTCAACCCATTCACCAAGGAACCAGTCAACACCAGCGATACGAAGGATGGCACTGATTAAGGAACCGATAGCACCACCGGCTACTAAACCGGAATCGATAGTACCGCCTTCGCTCATGCGTAGACGGTTAGTGTCTTCGTCGTCGCTGCTTGTGGATACTAAGTAGTTAATCAAACCGCCAACAAGAACTGGCATGTTGATTTCCATTGGTAAGTACGCACCAAGAGCAAATGCCAAAGGTGGAACTTTTACCATCCATAATACGATAGCGAAGAAAGCACCAGCCATATATAGAGGCCAAGGAGCATCGCCACCGGACATCAATGGTTCAACGATAGCGGCCATAGCGTTCGCTTGAGGAGCATTCAACGCGCCTTCGCCAACGAAGCCGTATGCACGTTAAGCAATACCAAAACGCCTACGGAAACTACTGCGGACAATACGCAACCAACGGCTTGCCATTTTTGCATTTTCGCAGGTGTCGCACCTGTGAGGTACGCTACTTTCAATTCGGCCATGAAATTACCAGCCACGCCGATACCAATGTGACGAACATAGCCAAGGAATACGGCACGAACTGGTGCATCAGCCAACAAGATTCCTTGACCTTTCACAACCATTGGGAAGTCGCCGCCCATGTAGTACACGATAGGAATCGCGATGAACCAAGAGAAGAAAGAACCTGCTGCGATAATCGCTGCATAACGTAAACCAGTGAAGTAACCAATGCCTAATAAAGCCGCATCACTATCAAGGGACATAGCTAGTTTGAATTTAGATTGGATGGCTTGGCCCCAGCTAAATGTTGTTGTACTGATAACCTCTTGCCACCACCCTAATGTATTTAATACAAAGTCATAAGCCATACCGATTAAACCACTAGCGATCATCAATTTAGCTTTGCTACCTTCGCTACTAAGCAATACTTCGGCAGCCGCACGGCCGGATGGATATGGATACACATAGTGCATTTCCTCGCAAAAATAACGACGGAACATGACGGAGAAGAATACACCTAATACACCACCTAATAAAATAGGTACAATCATTTCAAATGCAGAGACACCTTGAATATTCAAGATATATAATGCCGGTAAAATAAACATACTACCACATAAAGAGCTAGTACCAGAACTAGCAATAGCTTGAATGTGAACTGTTTCTGCAAATGCATTTTTACAATGGAAAATAATAGCTATCCCCATTGATAAAATGGATACTGGTGCAAAGGCATCTACTGTTTGACCAATTTTCAAACATAAATAGCCTACTGCTAATGAAAAGATAGCTTCAAAGAATAAGCCCCAGAATACTACGTATCCATTAATTTCCTTATACTCCTTATGAGGGTCCAACACGGGCTCTGCTGTCGGTGCGGACAAATTCGATGTATCAAAATTCCCTGTGGACTATGCCTACACTATCGATGGTGAAAGCCTCGGCCAACTCGAATATGAAACATTTAACGCTGCTAGCGGCACCGTAATGTTAAAAGGCGTTTCCGTTCATACTGGCACAGCAAAAGATATCATGATCAACTGTGGTAAACTCGCAATGCAATTTGATGCCATGCTCCCTGGTGCTGCCGTTCCTGAACACACACATAATCGCGAAGGTTTCTTTATGCTCATGAGCATGGAAACACAAGTGGATACTGGTCGCATGAATTACATTATCCGTGACCACGACAAACAATTATTCGAAGCTAAGAAAACATTTTTTGAACAAGCTGGTCGCACTTTGAATGAAATCTACGGCCGTGAAGTTGTAGAAGTTATCGTAAAAGACCAATACTATAACATGTACGATGTCATCAAAGATCGTATGGAATGCGTGAACGTAGCGAAAGCCGCGATGAAAAAAGCTGGCATCGAACCAGATTGCAAGCCAATCCGTGGCGGCACTGATGGTTCTAAAATTTCCTTCATGGGTATTCCTACACCAAATATCTTTGCCGGCGTAGAAAATCTACATGGCCGTCATGAATTCGCATGCATAGACGATATGAAAAAAGCTGTTGAAATTATAGTAAACATTGCGAATGTAGAAAAATAAGTTTCATCACTTCCCAATCTACTATAAAAAAGACTCCATCTCGGATATATTCCGAAATGGAGTCTTTCTCTGTCTATGCTACAGTTGTTTAAGCACCCTCGCTGGCACCCCACCCACTACAACATTAGGTGGTACATCGGCACTCACTACGGCGCCAGCTGCAATGATGGAATTATCACCAATGGTAACACCTGGTAGCACCGTACAATTACCGCCTAACCACACATTATGGCCGATGGTAACAGGACTAGAGATAGCCATATAATACGTTTAACGTCCACCATTATAGTCATTCTATTTTTAACCATTCCATGTATACTAATTCTATTATTTTAGTGTTAGCACCATTTCATGCCATTGCACGCCGCCATGAGTAGAGTCGGAAATACCTTTATCTTTAAATCCAAAACTACAATAGAACGGAATCAAATGGTCCTTACATGTCAAAATGATAGATTCACGATTATGTTCTTTCGCTACGTCAATGTAAGCTTTCATTAATTTAGAGGCAATGCCTTGATGTTGTTCCTTGGGATCTGTAGCTAATCCAAAAATCATTTGATTAGGTGCTGCTTCGTCATGCAAATCATTAGAGGAATATAATTCATCAATCAAATGTGTTTCTTTTGTGACACAACCATTTACGTGGCCAACGATACGACCATCTTTTTCAGCTACTAGGTAGGATGTTTTAAAATCACGCAAACGGCGTTTCAAACTATCATACGTTGCGGCCTCAGCCTCAGGGAAACATTCACTTTCAATACGATTTACGTTTTCTAAATCATCTATTGTTGCAGGTCTAATGGTAATACTCATGGAACTACTCCTTATAAACTTGCGATCAAAATCTTTTCTATATCTTCTGGCGTCAATTCTATAAACCCTTTTAAAGTACCACCCTTAGCTGCATTCCTTGCCATGGCTTTAAAATCCTTATCGCTAATGCCTAAATCACTCAATTTACTATCTAGGCCCAAAGTATCAAAGAAGAATGTACTCAATGCAGCAATGGCTACTTTTGCACCATCTATGTCGTTCAAACTTTCATCAGTATTGAATAAATCTACGCCCATTTTTTTGATTTGAGGCGCTGTTTCATCAGTCAAAATATATGTTAACCAATGAGGAATAATTATAGCTAATCCGTGACCATGAGTAATATCATAATAGGCGGATAATTCATGCTCAATTTTATGGCATGTTGGAAAATCACCACTACGTCCGAGGAATCCATTTAGCGCCCAACTGGAAGCCCACATTAAATTAGCTCTAGCCTCATAGTTTGCTGGTTCTTTAAGGGCCAGCGGCGCATATTGAATAACGGTACTCAATACCTCTGTAGCCATGCGATGAATCATATCAAACTTAGGTTTCATTGTAAAGTACATCATATCAAACACATGAGCCATAATATCCACACTGCCACTAGCTGTTTGGTATGCATTCACAGTAAATGTATATTCCGGATTTAAAAAGGATACCTTTGGTTGCAATAAACTATGTCCAATCCCATATTTTTCATTAGTCTCTATATTACTGATGACACCTACAGGATCCATTTCAGAACCTGTAGCCGCTAATGTTAATACTGTCACGATAGGTAGAGCATTAGTCACAGCAGCCTTCCCAATCACCAAATCCCATGAATCACCATCATAGAAAGTAGCTGCTGCAATGGCCTTAGCACAATCGATAGTAGAGCCCCCACCTACAGCAAGGATCATATCAATACCTTCACGTTTACAAATATCGGCACCTTTATTAACTGTTGTATGACGCGGGTTAGGTTCTACCCCTGAAAGTTCAAATACTTCGGCCCCAACGTGCTCTAATTCGGCCATCACATCATCGTAGATACCATTAGCCTTTATTGAACCACCACCATAAACAAGCAATACTCTGGTGCCACAAGCGCCAACCTCTTCGCCTAAATGGCCCAATTGATCTTTACCGAAATAGATTTTTGTTGTATTTTGAAAGATGAAATCGTTCATGTTATGCCTCTTTTACGTTTCCCTTATGAGCTACTTTCACCATCAAAAATTACCCATTTCGACGCACGCCGAAGAGACGATAGAAAATAGCTGCCACTAAGATAAAGATAGAAAAATAGTTGAATAGGAATAGTAGTACTGGTTGGTCGAAATCAAAATATGCAAAGTCCGATATAAACGTTAAGTACATAAATAAGGATTCATACCAGAACGCATAGGCACCGTATAAACAAATCAATGCCACAATTCCCTGTAACCATATATTCTGAGATTGCAGTGCTCGTTTTAATACTGGCCATCGGCCGGTAATAACGGGTACATGTAATCCTACATGAGCCGCACAAATGATAAATACCCAATAGGCTGCATAGTGGTGAATCAATCGAATTGTTCCCATTTGTTTAAAGAATATCGTATTGGGAATAACATAATGGGACATACGGATGCCACTAATCATAGTGATAACAATCCCAATGGCTAGCGCGACATTCAGTAGAACTAAAACAAAACGCTGCACATTGTATTTGCCCTTAAATAGGGATTGCCACCAGGTTCTATTCTGTACTAAATGTACTAGCACCAATAGGCCCATAATGAGGCCTAAGGATTCATGAAATACACCAATGCCAATTAGTAGATTGGCCATCAATAGTAAGAGCACTACAATCAGTGCTACATGTAGATATCGTTTCATGGTGCTCCTTTCTAATATAATATAGTATATATCAGAAAACCCTTGTTAGCCAAATACAGCATACAGGCTTGTCCTAACAAGGGTTTTCAATTATTCATCACAAGTCCCAAAAGGTTTGGCAACAAATAAGAGCTAAGTCGAATTATTTACCGAATCCTAAGGATTTTATCCAATTTTGAATTTGTGGTGCTGCATCGTTAATATCGTTACGGCTAATGGACAAACCATCTTTTACCACCTTAGCATTTGGTTCTAGTTTTTGTATGCTATTGATAGTATCAGAGAATCCGCTACCACCATGTGTGTTAAATGGAATGATGGTTTTACCAGAGAAATCATTGGCTTCAAAGAATGTGTACAATACCATCGGCATATCGCCCCACCAGTTTGGGTAGCCTACGAAAATTGTATCATATTGAGGTAGATCAGGCACATTGGCTTTCATTTCAGGACGTGCATTCACACGTTGCTCTTCCTTTGCATCGGCAATCAATGTTTGGTAATCATCAGAATATATTTTCACTGTTTCAATACGGAAAATATCGGCACCACTTGCTTCTTTAATAACATTGGCGAAGTATTCTGTATTGCCATATACTTTACCATCTTTGATGACTGCACTATTATCAGCTTCTTTTTCAGTCATTTTAGCTGGATCATACGTCATTGGCAATGAATAATATACAACTAATGTCTTACCATTAGGCTTTACCGCTTCTGTAGATACCTTTGCTGGTTGTGCTGCACTATCGGCTTTTGAACTACAACCCCAAATGACCAAGGCCATAATTAGACTAACTAGTACCAATAAGATTCGTTTCATAAAGTCCTCCTCAATTTAACTACTGCTATCGTTTCCCCTATGTTATGATGATTCGCCATTCAGGACGAAATCCATGTCGTCAAGCAAATTTATCGCCACCAAATTGGGAATGAAATAGCTGTGCTAGCAGTACCATCATCCAAACTGATTTTATCGCCAATCATTGGTGTCATAAATTCATATGGTTTGCCTTGAGATGTCGCCAAAATCCTGTCCATTGATGACGGGCTAAGGCAAATTTACTGTTGTGGACTGAAATCATCTTTTTAGCATTTACATCTACGGCAGCCTGAGCAGCCTCTTCTGGCATATTATGAATTTTTGCCCAATCCTTATTGTATTGGCCATTTTCCATAATCGCTAAGTCCATAGATCCGTATTTTTCACCAATGGTTTTAAAGAAAAAATCATTTTTGCCTTCTGCAAATGGTGCCCATGCTTCGATTTGAACGCCATAGTCTTTCATATTGTCTTGTGCCGCTACTTGCTGGAAGAACGGGGTAACTTCTACTTGGTTGACATGAGGCACAATTTTGTTAAAGGATGCCATATCTGCCAAACGATCCGGATAGAAATTGGATACACCAATGGCACGAAGCACGCCTTCTTCGTATAAATCCTCTAACGCATGGTATGCACCATAGTAATCGCCAAATGGTTGATGCAAGAGCATCAAATCAAGGTAATCTACACCGAGACGTTCCATGGATTTATATACAGATTTTTTTTGCTTTTTCATAGCCGAATTCAGAAATCCAAACCTTTGTGGTTAGGAAAATATCCTTGCAATCCACACCAGATTGACGAATCCCTTCACCCACCTCTGTTTCATTCACATAGGCCTGTGCTGTATCGATATGGCGATAGCCCACCTCCAATGCTTCTTTCACCGCCTGTGCTGTTTCCTCTGCAGGAATTTGAAAAACGCCGAAACCTAATTTAGGGATTTTAACGCCATTGCTTAATGTAATACATTCCATGATAATATCCTTTCTCTAGAACTGATAGTTCATTTGATTACAACGAATGGTGAAAGCAAACTTTCACCAATGCATATTCTTATGATTCTATTGTATCTAGATTAAGGCACCTACAGAAGTAACTAGTCATTGTATGGTTTGAACTATTAGTTAACACTAAAATACAACAGCTCTTACCATTAGCATAATTGCTACAAGTAAGAGCTGTATATTTAGACTATCAACGAACTTTAGATTCAGATGTTAGGGTTCCGTTTTCACCTTTTATACGGCCTTGTCCAGTACATATTGCACGGTTTCAGACGGCTGTTCATTATGATAGATACACATAGGAGAAATATATTTCCACTCCATTGGTTTCATCGTTACCAGTGGATGAAAGGTTCCCACGCATCTACACCAACGAGCACATCATTAGAACCTACTATCTTATTAAAGATTTGTACATCAAAGAATGGGAATTCTTCAATCTTAACTTTCGGATGATTATCTAGAATTTCCTCTTTAATCTGTGTAATATCATCAATCCAAGATGTTGAATTTAACCACACCGTATGACCATCAAGATCCGCCCATGTTAACGAATCCTTTTGAGAGAGAGGATTACGTTTTGATACAGCCAATCTGAGTGGCACATAATAGAGGTAGGTGGCGGAACAACCAGGATAATTCTTAGTTTTTTCCGAATAATTGCCTACCACGATATCAATATCCTTGCCTAAATTGCTGAGAATCTCACGAGCATTTTCGGGGTTATTTTCATAGGATACAATCTGCATATTTAGACTACCACAGGTCGCAATCAAATCCGGCCACAAATCGGTAATAAATGTTTCTGGTGTGATTAGGGATATCCCCACACGAATAACGCAATCTGATTCACGATGTTAACTGGCAAGCCCGTTGAAGAACTTCTGCATTATATTGGACCAAATACTTCGCCTCTTTAAAAATCATCTGCCCCTCTAATGTGAGCGTAATGCCCTTCGGCGAACGATCCAACAACCGCATATCGAGTTCTGTTTCCAATGTATTGATTTGTTTAATGACCGCTTGCGTAGAGATGAATAAATCCTTGGCTTCCTTTGAAAAACTGCCTGCCTCTGCCACGGCAATGAATGTATCTAATTGAGAGTTATATAACATGTGTATTTGTATGACTTTCACCAAATGTACTAATTCCATTCATAGTGAAAGTATCCATACGTCTCCGCTCTTAGTTAATGTACTGATATCTATTATTATATCATAAGGTATATGTTAAGTTTTCAATCGCAATCTATTTTGCTGGAATCAGGTAGCAATTCTAATGTGTCTGTTAGCCCTATATTCTCCCGCTTATATCGCACAAAAGGCTGTATTTACTCTAATGAAATTAAACTTTCACAATGCAACTAATAACTAGTATCTAGTATCTAATACCTGCTATCTGATTACTGATTACTGATAACTGCATGCTAATCTAGTTCATCAATATCTGAGTAATACATGATTCGTTTGCCGAAAGCGGATTCAATTAATTCCACCGCCAATTCAGCCGTTTTATTTTGAATATCTAAGATAGGATTGACCTCTACCACCTCTAAAGAGGTAACAAAGTTTCCATACGTAGATATATATTTCATAATGAAATGTGCCTCGCGATACGTTAACCCACCTCGAACAGGTGTACCTGTTCCTGGCGCCTCAGACGGATCAATAGCATCCATATCAAAGCTCACATGTAAACATGAACAATTCTTCTCCAAATATTGCATAGCCTCTTGCATGATGTGTTGTATGCCATACAGGTCTACTTCTTCCATTGTATATACTTTCACCCCATGTTGACGCAACAAGACTACCTCACCCATATCAATATCTCTGGCTCCGACAACAACAACACGTTTCGGATCAATCTTTCGTCCCGGCGTGCCGATATCGACGAACTCAGGATCACCAATGCCACAACTCACCGCCAATGGCATACCATGAATGTTACCACTTGGTGATGTCGTATTAGAATTGAAATCCGCATGGGCATCAATCCAAATGACCCCCATCTCCGGTTCTTTCCGAGCTAGACCAGCAATAGAGCCCATGGCTATAGAATGATCTCCACCCAATATTAATGGAAAACTATCTTCTTGATAGATTTTATAAACTTCCTCTGCTAGGCTACGACAAGCCGTCAAGACTTCCTCTCGATACTTCATGGCTTCATTATCGCGGTTCAACCCCACAGGAACATGAATGTTTCCTCGGTCCTCCACGATTTTCCCCATAGATTGTAATCGTTTTACAAGACTTGCTAATCGAATAGCAGATGGGCCCATATCAACGCCTCGTTTACCAGCTCCTAAATCCATAGGAACGCCAAGAATTGTCACATTTTTCACTAATAATAACACCTCCAGTGTCACATTGGTCTTTGACCAAAATATGCTGTGATTACCTAAGAATAATCACAAAAATAAAATAACACTCAAAGTATAGCATGTATAACTACAAATATCTATCCTTAAGTCGGCACATAATTAAATACCGCTACCATATTGCAATGAACCGATCAAAGCGGAACCAGAACCAGCCATATCACCCGCTTTATCTAAGGCAATCGCATTTGTTACGGCTGCGATGATACCGGATGATACCGTTAGAGGAAAAGAATACTAAAACACCAAATACGATGGTCATCATACCACCAATATTAAACCATACAAGAGCCACAGCAATAATAGCTGCCGACATAGCCACTAATGTGGCCATTTTTAAAATAGTTTCTAGTTCAAAAGCTTTCACCATGCGACGATTTATGGCACTGACAACCATAACACCCACAATATTCAAGCCAAATAAATACCGATAATTGGTAGGATCCACATTATATAAATCAATATACACATGAGGTGAACCTGTAATAAACGCGTATGCCGCCACATAGAAGAAGGTTACACACAAGGTATATTTCATAAAGGATGTATTTTTTAATAGAATCCAATAATTTTTATAGGTATTCATTAAAGAGCCTGTGGCACGTTTATCAGCAGCATGTGTTTCTGGTAAAAATACCACTGACACCATTAACAAGACACCTAAGGCCACCATAAACCAAAAGATTCCATGCCAGGAACTAATGACCATGATTTGACCACCTACTAGTGGTCCAAGAATTGGTACTACCGCCATAATCATGGTCAATGTAGACAACATACTAGCAGCCTCGGTGCGATCAAATAAATCGCGAATCATAGCACGAGAGAGCATCGGGGCCACACAAGCGCCAAAGGCTTGGAATACACGCCACACCACCATCTCTGTCATCGAAGTTGACATGGCACATCCTACAGAACCGATAACAAATAATACCGGTCCTAATAATAATGGAATCTTACGACCATATTTATCGCTGACCGCACCCCATACCAGTTGTGCTATATCATCAAATTAGTTTTACTAATGTAGTATAGATATTATTTTACCTATTCAATGATTCCCTAGATAGTTTCTAAAGGTTCAGGCGTAGCAACTTTTAGTTCACTCCCGTTTCAACAAAAAACTAGCGCATATACGTGTCAATCAAACATGTATATGCGCTAGTTTATACTAACTATTTACTTATATTATAGCTATACTCTGTGAAATTAAAGGCTAGCTTTCAAAATTTCCACAAACTCATTGCGAGTCAATGTTTTTTAAGCCTCAACGACATTGGTTTGTTCATAGTCTTCTTCATATTTTCGGCGTCTAATATTGGCAAATACAGCACCAGACATATTATGCCATACACTAAAGATAGCGCCGGCTAGTGTAGCCAATGGATTCATAGCAAAATTAGCAGTCGCAAGTGCCACAGCAAGTCCACTATTTTGCATCCCTACCTCGATAGCTAGAGCTGTTGTTTTTTCATAATTCAAACCGCATGCTCTGCTTACGATCAAACCAACACCTAGACCCATTAAATTATGAAGGCACACAACACCCAATGTAAGCAATCCGCTCATAAGAATTATATCTCGGTTCACCGCAATAATCCCAGCGATGATGAGCACGATGGCAATCATGGAAATGAGTGGACTAATCGGTCTAATGCGATCCACCCGATGTTGCCCCATGGATTGTATTAAGATACCAAGTAATACGGGCAATAAGACTACTTTTACCACGGATATCATCATAGGCACTAATTGTACATCTACCCATTGACCACCGAGAGTATACACCAATAGAGGTGTTACCAATGGCGCCAATAATGTAGAGGCAATGGTCATCCCTACAGATAGGGACACATCACCACGGGCGATATAGGTAATAACATTACTCGCCGTACCACCAGGGCAGCAGCCAACCAAAATAACGCCGATAGCAATATCTGGTGGCAATTGAAACAAGTTACAAATTATCAATGCGCTAACAGGCATAATGGAATATTGAGCCAATACGCCGATAGCAATGTCCTTTGGTCTCGTCAACACAATAGCAAAATCCTTTGCCTTGATGTTGAGCCCCATACCAAACATAGCCGCACCTAGGAAAAATACCGTATATTGTACGGCCCACCCAAAGTACTGAGGCATGACAAAAGCCATACCTGAAAATAGTAAAATAATCACTGTCACATAGCGCGCGGTGAATGCATTAATCAGTTGAAGGTATCTCATAAGTACCTCCTACTTGTTAACGCTAGCATTAACTGCCTGCTCATCATTGGCATTCACAGTATTGGTAGCACCATGAATACTCATCTCATGGGCATTCCCAGCTCTATCGACAGCATAGCTAAAGTTATCAATCAAACGAGTCTTACCAATGTACACTGCCATAGCCACAAGTACATCTCGATCAATCGTTTCCACTGGCTCCATCGTCAACGCATCTACGACGGATACATAATCAATCTTAGCTAGCGGTTCTTCATTAATGACTGCTGTCATCACATCCAACACAGATTGTGATGACACGACTATATTAGGCGATGTTTTCGCCTGTTCTTGTAAATACGTCTGCCCAGACAGAACTGATTTATACAATACAGTAGCTGCCTTACGTTCTGCATCATTCAAATAGGTATTTCTTGAGGATTTCGCCAATCCGTCCTGTTCACGTACAATAGGTACCCCTACGATGGTAACAGGTATATTTAAATCACATACCATTTTGCGGATGATGGCAAGTTGTTGCGCATCCTTTTGCCCAAAGTACGCACGGTCTGGTGTGACGATGTTAAAGAATTTACTCACCACCGTACACACGCCTTTGAAATGGATGGGGCGAGTGGCACCACATAAGTGGTCCGACAGGCCTACAATATTCACATAGGCCTTTGGATCCACATACATTTCGCTAGGCTCAGGATGGAAAATCAAATCCACCCCCATACTTTCACATAAGTCACTATCATGGTCCAAATCCCGTGGATAAGAATCGAGATCTTCCGTTGGTCCAAACTGCGTCGGATTCACAAAGATGGATACCACCACCTTGTCATTATCTTGACGAGCTTGCTTCATCAACGACGCATGTCCTTCGTGTAAAAATCCCATAGTTGGCACATAGCCAACACTCAAACCAGCTTGTTTCCAAGCTTTCACCTGCTCACGCACCGCATCAATGGTATATACAATATTCATTTTATTTCTCCTCCGTCTACTATAGATACAGAAGATAGCCTATACTTGCCCACTGTATTTCAAAACAATCGATACTACTACTGATCTTAGTCCAATACATTATTACAGAGTGGATTCCTCCGCGAGGTCCTGCACGAGGATTCATCCTAGTGCGCTCCGCGAGGTTCACAT
Source organism: Veillonella absiana (assembly GCF_032970865.1). Classification (NCBI taxonomy): domain Bacteria; kingdom Bacillati; phylum Bacillota; class Negativicutes; order Veillonellales; family Veillonellaceae; genus Veillonella; species Veillonella absiana. The sequence goes on from NZ_JAWJZB010000001.1 coordinate 159,960, forward strand.
CAAATAAACGTATTATTGGTCCATCAATCGTCCGTGTTTTTCATAATTCGTAATACGGCTAATCTTGTTATTCTCATCTACAAATACGACTTGAGGGTGTTCTGTTTTTGCTTCATCTGCGTCATATTGTGCATAACACATGATAATGATTTTGTCACCAGTGCTCACGCAACGCGCTGCTGCCCCATTGAGGCATATCACGCCACTGCCAGGCTCACCGGCAATAGTATAGGTCGTAAACCTTTGACCATTATTCACGTCCACAATATGAACTTGTTCATACTCCAAAATTCCGGATGCATTCAATAGTTCTTCATCTATCGTAATACTCCCTACATAATCGAGCGCCGCTTGTGTCACGGTTGCTCTATGAATTTTTCCTTTTAACATTGTAACTGTCATGTCAAACTCCTTGTTAGTGAAAGCTAAATCTTCGTACCCGCCATATAGGTCGGTTCTAGGTACTTTACTGAGGTTTGTTTGTCATGAAATAAAACAGAGGGCCTTAGAGTATAGTTCTGTGCTACTATCTCCAATTCAAAAGTATAGCACAAAAATTCATCAAAAAGCCCTTTGTTAAAAACGTTTTATCTATGAAATCATTTTATTAAATTGCTAATTCTAATCTTAAATATAAAAGCATTTTCTACTCTCAAATCACACCAGCCATTTCGAAGAATGCTCGATATGCCGAGGCTTTGTTAATAAGGCTCATAGGAAATGCCCGTGATGTTGATGGCAAGCGAGTCAATGTGAGTTCATGGCATTTGTAATTATAAGAGATAGTCTCCCCAGTCTTTGGTAATTTCACCTTTTCAGGCAACAATCCTAATAATACCTCTGTCGCCTTGCCACCAGTTGTGGCAATATGTTTGCAATTTGGAATCGTTGCTAGCACCTCATCCAAATGAACGGGTTCCACTACCTTTAAAAATGCATCGGACGCATTGCCCTTTTCACGAATGGCGCGCACTACGGTCGGACAAGAGGCAATACCACGTTCGCTGAGGAACGCCTTGATTTTCTCTGGATCAAAGGCCTTTTTCTCACCTTTTCTAAAATGGTCCTTGTCATCGAAAAATACTAACCCATACACACGCCACATATCATTTTGAAAGTTTGGATAATGGAATTCCATAACTCTCTTTTCTGATTTTGGTGGGAATGTTCCCATTAACATAACCGTAGCCTTTTCAGGTAAATACGGTGGAAATGGTCGTGTTTCAATCTCAATGCTCGGATCTAAGGTAGATTCGTCCACATCGATGGCACTTGGCTTCATCGTTTTTGTGAATTTCACAGTTCTTTTTGGTTTTGTTGCTTTCAAACCGTTTGTCTCTTTTCCTGATTTACTATGTTTTGTATCTGTACTCATAATTTCACTCTTTTCTGATGTCTGATGTCTGATATATCAATACATCTATTATAAATCTATTATCCTCAGAAACCTATGTAATAAATCAACTATCTCAGCAATTACAAAGATATGATGCTACTATTGAGGATAAAAAACCATCTGTACTTTCATCATGACCACCCGTCTAACGGGTGGTTTGCTCACAGACTATAAGCCTGAGTTACCGGCCAGCGCCTTAAGACGCTGGCTTTCACTTCGTTCAATCCACATTGCTCTTGCTACTTTAGCTAACCCCTAAAGGGCATATTGTCTACTTGCCACCCTTAAAAGGGTCCTCATATTCTTTAATACTAATTTTATCCGACATCTTGTCATGTATTTCCTGCTCAGTGATATACTTTTTAATTGTAGCCTCATTTAGTCCTACTGTTGATATATAATATCCCTCAGCCCAAAAGTGTCTATTTCCATATTTATACTTTAAATTGGCGTGCTTATCAAATATCATCAGAGCACTTTTACCCTTCAAATATCCCATAAAACTCGACACTGATATTTTTGGTGGAATCGTCACTAACATATGAACATGGTCGATCATTAGATGTCCTTCAATTATAGTAACTCCTTTGTAATCACATAATCGTCTAAGTATTTCTCCAATACTTTCTCGATATTGATTAAATATAGCTTTACGTCTATACTTAGGAGTAAATACGATATGGTATTTACATAACTATCTCGTGTGCGCTAGGCTTTGTGCCTTTGTCGCCATAGAAATCACCTCTTCATTTGCATATAATTCGGCTTGAACACCTTCATTATATAACGATTCAGAGGTGATTTTTTAGTATAACTATCGTTTCCGCACTCGCATAGCGGTTGGTTTTATGATTCGCGATTACATCGCGAACCAGTCTAAAGACAATAATAAAAAAGATACACCAGCTAGTAACCCTAGCCAGTGTATCTCTAAAAAGTATATTATGAACTGTTATTCTAGTAATAAATGATAGAAAAAGAAGTATCACTTATGTATGCTGAATGTGAGAAGTCATTCAACAGTATATGCAAAAGAAGTAATATAAATCTTTATCATTCATACAAAACTGTATTAATTTATAGAATAAATAAAATCCTATTCTTAGAAGGAGTAATTCAATTCGGCACGGTAGAAGTTGCCCAAGTCACATTCATAAAGATGTAGTAACCACCAATGGATTGATTTTTATCAAGATTACCAACTTGTGCTTGTACCAACGTCACGCGGGCATTTTGATTAGCATTTAACGCTGCATCATGCATTGTACCTTCTACCATGGAACCATAACCCACAACAGTACTTACGTGGTTATTACCAGCTACAATACCAACCCCATCAAATGCATCATCATACATCAAGCCACCACCAATAGTTAATGGGAATCGCCCACCAATCACAGTAGCTTTGCCTACTTGATGTGCCACATAGGCTAAATCAATACGTGCATCACCTGTGCCATTAGAATTACCAAACTCAATATCATCTGATGACACACGAATCACAGCAGATGTTTTATCATTTACAGTAGCATTAAATTGTACACGTCCACGAAGGTCAAATCTAGAATGTTTACCATACGCATTGTATACTTTGTTGTCGCCCTTTTCAGAGCCTACAAAACGCAAACGAACATCACCAGTAGCCTTAACATTGCCTACTTTATTTTCCAAAGCAGCAACCCTCACACCAAGGTTATTCAATTCACTAGCAAATTCATCTGCCAAACGATTAATCATCGCTTGTTGTTCCGCATTAGCGCGATCTTGATTTGCCATTGCTTTCGCTACCATTTGAGCCATTTCATAACGGGTAATATTGTTTTGCCCTTTGAAAGTTCCATCAGGATAGCCATTGATAATCCCCACAGATGCCAACTGAGATACCGATTGGTATGCCCAGCTATCTGGAGTCACATCAGAAAATGGATTTGCCGCGAATGCAGTAGTCACACCTACCACTGCTGTCGCCACTAAAGCACTTAATACACGTTTTTTCATTGTCATTCTCCTCTCACAAAGAACTTCACAATTACAACTCGTGCTCTCACAATACATAATTTAGTTTCTCTTACAGTATCCATGTTCCCTTATAAGTAAAACTCATTTACCTATTGCAAAAAACACATTAAATTTAATTACTTTTTAGCACTATCATTTAGTAATGTAAACCATTTTTATCCACTATCTTGCAAGACATTCTAGTTTTCACTTATTTTTAACGCAGAAAGGCCCCGACTATATCTTCGCAGCGACATTACGTCGGAGGCGTTCCGGAGCGAGAAGATATAGTCGGGGCCTTTCCCCCTTGTTATTTAGTTTTAAGGATAGGAACTGTGTAAGAACCGTGTGGCATCAAGATGATTTTAGCATCTTTGCCCATTTTCGCATACGCTTTTTCAAGTGCTTCTTCCATGCTATGCACAGGCGTAAAGAATGCAGTCTTAGCGAATTCATCATCAATTTTAGACAACAAATAGAAATCGGCTTTCTTCATCAAGCGTGTAACCGCATAGGCTTTATGACGACCGATTTGGAAATCAGCACGTACGGAATCTTCAATGGATTGCAATGTATCGTGTGTTTTAACTGTTTCGTCAAATACTGGAGATCCAGAACCTTCACGACATTCCGCAAGCAAGATAACTACGCCACCTTGTTTAACGGCTTTCACTGCGTTATCCATAGTTTTTTGGCTTTGGTAGATATTGATATCTTTAGGGAAACCACCGCATGTAGCGATAACGATATCCGCTTCTTCTCCGATTTCTACACCATTTTGTTTGTTAACGAAATCACAAGCTGCTTTATGAGCTGTAATATAGTTACCCGCAAAAATGCCAGTGAATTCTTTTTCACCATTCAATACAACGTTCAACAAGAATGTTGGAGGGCACATAGCCACACCTTCTATTTGATCGTCATAAATCGGATTACCTTCCAATTGGCCAATCATGGCTTCTGGATTTAACATCAAGCTGTGGTTTTTACGTACACAATCAAAGGATGCTACACCAGGTAGTACGGCTTTACGACCGCCACCGAACCCTGCAAAGAAATGATGAACTACAGAACCTGTAGCGATAAGCACATCAGCTTCTACGGCATGTTTGTTAACTTCTACTGGCGTACCGAAGGAAGTTTCACCTAAATGTACAAAATCTTCAGATTTTTTACAGGAGGAATTGTACATTTTTACACGGCGAGCTACCTCTTCGCCTACTTCGCTAACCATTTCTTCATATGGCATATCACGATGCGTACCAAGGGCAAACAAGATTTTGATGTTTTCATCAGGAATACCTTGGGCATTCAAGTAATTCAACAACAATGGCATAAACACATATGTGTTGGCAACGCGTGTTGTATCGTTGGCAATGATACATACTGTATCGCCAGCTTTCACCAAATCCTTGAGCGGTTTGGAATCGATTGGATTGTCCAATGCTGCGAGGATTTTTTCCTCTACATTATCAAGAACAGGCGTTTCAGCCATGTGCAATTCGCCGATTACTTGGCTTTCATCAACGGAGAAATCGAGGAACCCCTCACCATAATGGAATGAATATTTTTGCATAATACTCCTCTTGCATACAAACTAATGAAAGTATTTATTGAGCTGGCGCCTCTAATAGCGTATTAAATTGCTCAAACCCAAATGGAACTGGAGATACTAAATACAAGCTAATCACTGCCAATACGGCAACAGCGATAGCCAAGTATGAGAAACTACCACGTTTTGAGAACTCGTATACACCAAACAGACGAACACCGATGGCCGCTCCAAGAGCCGCCACAAAGGCAGGAATGGAGAACATTTCCTGTGTCGTAAACACCACCATAATACCAGCAAATCCTGCTACGACAGTAATAATTGGAATCATGGAGTCCAATTTGCTCGTAAATGTACGAGTCAAACCGGATGGATAATAGGACGCTTCCACCCCGAAGGCACCAAGAAAGAAGTTAAATATTGTCCAAATGTAACCCCAAGTACCGCGGAATGCATCACGATGTTCGCCAGCGTACCAAGCAAACCCAGTAAGGACCAAAATAGCTAACCCAGCTAGACCAAAGTAAATATCGTTGGAAATAAATGGAACTAATAATGCACCTACCGCTGCTAACACACTAGCCAACACAATATGAGTAGTTACCTCACTTGTTGCTGGTCGCTCTGCACTAGGAATACCTTTGTACACAACGGCACTAATTTCAAGGATAAAGCAAGCAATAAAGAATGCTACCCCTGCGGCAGGCCAGGTAAATGTTAATGCTAACGTAATCAACACTGGAATCAAGGCCTTCCATTTAGGGAAGAATGTTAAACTTTTGAAATCCAATCGCACATTTTGTGTTGCCACCGTGAAATTGTTGTACAACACAAATAACAACATAAAAGAAATCACATCAAGTGGCGTTGCTCCCCAAATTAACAGAGCTGGTACGATGATCATAGACATAGCTACGCCTGAAATACGAGAAATACCTGCTACGGCGAGGCCTAGCAAGAAAAATGGTAATAATAAAAATAATAACTCCATGGGATACCTATAGGCTCCTTTCAACAACAACAATGTATTCTATACTTTAGTATACTTTGAATGAGCCTATCTTATCAATGATTTTACAGAATTTCTAACATTAGGACCAACAATAAATCATAGAGTCTATAACAAGACGTTTTTGTAATTTATAATGGACACACACTATTTCAATATATTTTACATATTTCTAGCTCCTCGCAATTCCACCCCAGCCTCACGCAAGCGATTTGCCACTGTGGTGCCCTGTACACCATAGATATTTCCAATATCTACTGTCGATAATTGATGTCGTGTATATAAATAGGTTACATGCTTCATAGGTAGGGACTTTTGGGTTCCTATATTGCGCACACAACCACCATTAGTTCTCACAATTTGTAGTACCCGCCATTTTGAAAGCCCCAATGATTTGCTAATAAACTCAGCACTATTACCACTAGCATAAGCACGTTTAATTGTATCAATAACCTCTGCCGTAACCTCAACAGTGCTCCCCCTTTTCTCCCGATTACATGTAAGCTCCCCTCCATTAGCCCGTATTCTATTAGCAATGGTTGTATGAGAGCAATGATACTTACTAGCTAGTTTATAAATACTCCATTTCTCTCGTTCATATAAGACTGATAGTTCTTGCATTGGCAATTCATACGGCCAAGGACGTTGTTTAATACCATACTTTTTAATACGTCGCAATATCGTATCTGTGCTACATCCAAAATACTCTGCCACCTCTGATACAGATAGACCTTGACCTTCATACAAATCCTGTAATTTCTTTTGAGAAATCTCAATCTTGCCATGATAAGCCATCATACACCTCCGCGAATGAGTTAATCTGCTCATCCTGTTTTGATTCTCCTAATCTAATGAGATTCAACCATATCATTTACCAGGCTGAGCTACTATAGTTACAAATACAAGCACACTTCATACCTTCATTATGCCGATAGCCCTATCCCAATTACAATCCCCCTAATGTACCCTATCAGTCACCTCCACACAAAATCTATCTAATGATGTCCCTATATCTTTGTAGCGACATTACGCCATAGGCGTTCCGGAGCGAAAAGATATAGGGACATCATCTCTCCGTACAAAAACAGCGCTAAAACAATCCGACCATTCTTGGAACCTCCATTTGTCCAAATTACACCCATCGCAGATGCTCAACTTTACAGTCCTGTTTTGATAAATCAATTCTACAGATTTTTGCTTTTGATTCTTCAAGACAACAATAGTTTTTCAATCTGTGATATGGCAGATGCGATATCGAGATGTGTTCTGCATTGGCTAATGAACATCTAATATTATAAAAAGGTCCACTATATATCTTTGCAGCGACTTTACGCCAAAGGCGTTCGGAGCCAAAAGATATATAGTGGACCTTTGTTATTTAAATGTATCTAACCTGGCAGAACACAACTCGATAAAGTACTACCGTACGCGATTGTGTTGCAAAGCTTTTGGTTTTTCTAAAATAATCGACCAAGCAATTGCCTGACGTAACTGTGACTTGTCGAGCCCAGGTTGCATACTTAATGGTTGAAATGCTGCTACATTAGTACGACTAGTACTCTCAACTGAGCATTGTTTTTGGGCTACTTTTTGTAATTGCGCCTGCAACGCAAGTATTTCAGTTTTTCTAGCTTCTTCCGCTTTACGCAAAGCCCGTTCTTTCTTTCCTTGAGCTTCTTGTCGTTGCTGTTCTAAACGTTTCCGCTCAACTCGTTCACGTTCTATACTTTCCAAACGTTCCCGTTCCGCTTGCTCTGTATTTGAGGGCAGCACCTCATAATTCTCAGTCACATCGTAATTAGGCTGCTTTGGTGATTGTCCAGATTCGTGCTCTATCTTGATGCCATATTCTCGTTCCATGTCCTCCCACGTCATTGGGCGGCCCGTAGGCTTGTTGAATTGGCCTGGATTCTCTGAATTTTCGTAAGTATCATAGGAATCTTGATCGTCTTGACCAGATCTCTTTTTCTTCTTGTCAAAAATCATAGATCCTAAAATGAATAGAATCACGACGATTGCCATATCCATAGGATCACCTATTTTTCTTCAGATATACCACTGAGGCTTTCACGCATTTTTGTGTCCGCCATAATATTGTTCATGTTGTAATAATCCATCACGCCCATGTGGCCTTCACGCAATGCTTCTGAAAGTGCCTTCGGCACTTCTGCTTGTGCTTCTACTACTTTCGCTTGCATTTCTTGGGTGTACGCACGCATTTCTTGTTCTTGCGCTACTGCCATAGCACGACGTTCTTCCGCACGAGCTTGGGCGATATTTTTGTCTGCTTCTGCTTGATCTGTTAAAAGTTGCGCACCAATGTTACGTCCTACGTCAACGTCCGCAATATCGATGGACAAGATTTCAAAGGCTGTACCTGCATCAAGACCTTTGCTCAATACAGTACGGGAGATATGATCTGGATTTTCCAACACATCTGTATGTTGTTCACTAGAACCTACAGTTGTTACAATACCTTCGCCAACACGAGCGATGATTGTGGATTCACCAGCACCACCAACGAGGCGATCGATATTAGCACGTACCGTTACACGAGCCCGAACCTTTAATTCGATACCATTTTTGGCTACTGCAGAAATGATTGGAGTTTCAATAACTTTAGGATTAACGCTCATTTGAACGGCTTCTAGCACGTCACGACCAGCAAGGTCGATAGCGGCGGAGCGTTCAAAGCTCAATGGAATAGACGCACGTTCAGCAGCGATTAACGCATCCACAACGCGGTTAACGTCACCACCAGCAAGATAATGGGCTTCCAATTGGTTTACGTTTACATCGAGACCGGCTTTATTGGCTTTCACTAAAGGCAATACGATTTGAGATGGGTTTACACGACGTAGACGCATACCTACGAGTGTGAAGATACCTACGTTAACACCTGCGGCCAACGCGGAAATCCAAAGGCCGATTGGCACAAAATAAAAGAATAGACTCACTGCAAGGAATGCACCAAACAAGATGAGGATAAATAAGATTTCACTATCCATAGTAATCTCCTTTTTCAAAACAAATACACATTAATCTATTAAATGGCACAAGGCCTTAGATTACATAAATTTTCAAACTAGCTATAGCTACGATGCAACCAGATTTCTCGGCAAAAACTGAAGAGGCCTGCACAATTATTTATTAGTCGGTCGTACAATATTACGTCCACCAACCACTTGAACAACTGTAATTTCAGTGCCTGCTTTCACAAAGTCCCCTTCTGTGATGACATCCACATAGTTACCGTCAATCAAGGCCACGCCGGCTGGGCGTAATGGCGAATGCGCAATCCCCATCTGGCCTACAAGGTTTTCCTGGATTTCATTGGACACATAGCCTTGATCCGTTGTGGATCGCTGGCCTAATGTGAAATGTCGTCCAATCCACGTATCGGGGAATCGATTAATAAACCAGAGCAAAAATACGCCTAGTACTACCGTAACGCCACCTACCGTGTAAATAGCAGTCATACCCTTGCCCATGAGGCCATACACGCCCCACATCATGGCACAATAGCCAAGGATACCTAAAATTGCCCCTGGCAACACTAGCTCTAAGGCAATCATAATAACGCCGGCTACAAGCCAACTGATATAACTATCCATTTAATGCCCTCCTTTCATGGGAAACAGTATACCTATATTATACAATAGCCCAGCAAAACTACCTAATAGAATTACCGGGCTAGGGAGAATATATATTCAGTTTTACATATTTTTTACTTACTCACAAGTGACTGGTAGAGAACACTTCTTTGAAAGTTCCTATCAGTCACCTCAGCATAAATACGTTTTTGACAACCAAAGAAATACAGCTTCTAGCATTTTACCAATTATTTGACTTGGCTATTACCCAAACCAGTTTTCTTGAGAATCAAAATAATGATACTTAATGCCATACCTACCACAGTAGCAAGGCCCATGCCTTTTAGCACAACAGGACCAATTACAAGCTCTGCACCACTAAGACCTACAACAAGAATAACTGATGTTAAGATCATGTTTACAGGATTTGTATAATCTACTTTACGTTCTACAAGCATACGTAAGCCAGAAGCTGCGATGATACCAAATAACAAGATACTTACGCCCCCCATTACTGGTACAGGAATGGCATGAATCAATGCTGCAAATTTACCAACAAAGGATCCAATCATGGCAAGAACAGTAGCACCACCAATAACCCACACGCTGAAGCAACGTGTTATGGCTAATACACCGATATTTTCACCATATGTCGTATTTGGTGTAGCACCAAACAAACCAGATAAAATATTAGCTAAACCATCACCCAATAAAGAACGTTGAAGGCCTGGTTCTTTCATCAAATCACGACTTACGATATTGCTAGTTACCACCAAATGGCCTACATGTTCTGCAAATACTACGAATAATGCGGGCATAATCATGATAATAGCATTGATATCAAATACAGGCATACCATAGAAGTGAGGGAATTGGAACCATGCGGCTTGTTCTACCCCACTAAAGTCTACAACGCCCATAAAAGCAGCCAATACGTAACCGGCTACGACACCAATTAATACGGGAATAACTGCTAGGAATCCACGGAATACAACCGTCCCCAATAAAGTAACACCAAGGCTAAACAAAGACAATGTGATAGCTTGACTATGCGTCATGCCATAGGTTTGATCCCCAATAAGACCGGCCATAGACATCGCCACTGGGGCCAATTCCAAACCGATGATAGCAACAATAGCGCCCATCGCAGCCGGCGGAAACAATACATCAATCCATTTTATACCGATATAGCGTACTAAAATAGATAAGAGTACAAAGGATATACCAAAGACTACAAAGGCCCCTTTAGCCGCCTCATAGCCTAGCCCAGCAGCCAATACCGATGCTACAGGAGCTATAAAGGCAAAGCTAGATCCCAAGTAGGCTGGAATTTTCCCCTCACATACAAATAGGTAAATCAAGGTACCAATACCATTCATAAACAATGCCGTTGCTGGGTCGACTTTTAATAAATACGGTACGAGCACCGTAGAACCAAACATGGCAAATAAATGTTGAAAGCTGAGTGGCAACATTTGTCCCCAACTTGGTTTTTCTTGTACATCAATAAAATCTTTCATTGTGTCTCCCCTATTAATTAACGAAATCTATTAGCACTAACGAGATATGGTTTGCCGAGCAGAATTAGGTCTGAATCGACTCTGTGTTTCTTCACGCAAAGATGGCAATTGCTCTTTCTTGCCTATTTGTTTAACACCCACCACATTACGGCGAGCTATATTACCCAAAATGCCTACAGCCACAAAATTGATGAGCAGCGAAGAACCACCATAGCTGATAAATGGTAATGGTACACCGGTTACAGGCATAACACCACATACCATAGCAATATTAAATAGTGCCTGTCCACTTATTAGCATCGTAATCCCCGTCGCTAACCAACGTCCAAAATCATCGCGAGCTTCACTAGCAATTCGCATACCATACACTGTGAACATCACAATCATAGCAATGACTATAATACCGCCAACAAAGCCAAACTCCTGAGCCCATACAGCAAAGGCAAAGTCAGTGTGCGCCTCTGGTAGGTAGAAATACTTAGATGTGCCTTGCATAAAGCCTTGTCCAAGAAATCCACCAGAACCTACCGCCAATAATCCTTGAACAGTCTGATACCCCATATCTTGCGCATGAGGCCAAGGGTCAAACCAGGATAAAAGACGTTCCCAACGGTAAGGACTAAATCGAGCCATCATGAATCCAATTGGCAATAGGCCTAAAGTCGTAGCTGCAAATAATTTCGCATCAAAACCAGCAAGAAATATGAGCATATAAGAGAACATCACAATCAATACGGAGGTCCCCATATCTGGTTGCAACATCGTTAACCCACCAAATACAACAGGCCAGGCCAGTAATGGTAGCATATACCCAAAACGTATACCTATATATTGCAAAATCTCTTCACGACCGCGTCTCGGTCTCGGTTTTCTCCATTTATGAGTTCCCAACAAGGAAGCCGTCCATATAATAGCCGCCAATTTAGCAAACTCTGATGGCTGAATAGAAATAGGACCTAATATAATCCACCGTTGCGCACCATTAATGGTAGTACCGATGACTTTCACCAAAATTAATAATAATGCTACGGCAAACATAATATTGCGTCTGAATATGGGATTTTGGAATTTACGATAATCAATTTTATACGCTAGAATCCCAATCAATCCAGTAATAGCTAAGAAGATAAGATGCTTAGGAAAGAAACCAAACAAACCACCAAATAAGCCATCATTAGAGGAAATAGAGCTAACATAGGTAGCACTAAAAATATTGATACTTCCAATGAACGTTAAAACAATGACAGGCACAAGCATCCCTTGTAAATCATTTTTAAATAATTTACTCCATATGCTTGTTGATTTGGAACGTTCCATATTACGCCTCCGTCTTTGGCTTGATGGCTTCTAATCGGAAAATTGGTTGTCCTTTGGCACTAAATTTCTCTTCGTATTCCGTTTTTACATTAGGTAGGTCTGTACTATGTAAATCATACGTTACATTTTTCAATGTCCAGCCACAATTTTGGAATTCTTCGAGGGAAAACATGAATAAACCTTCGTTATCCGTTTTAAAATGAATTTCTCCATCTTCTTTGAGTAAACGTGCGTACCGGTCAAGGAAGGTATGGTACGTTAAACGACGTTTTGCATGTTTAGCCTTTGGCCATGGATCACAAAAATTAATGTAAAAATGATCAACTTCGCCAGATTCAACAATATCTTCAATGCCAGCAATATCAAATAACGCTACCTTCGCATTTGATAAATTGCGCTCATAGAGTTTTTGTGCAGCATAATAGATAACACCCATTTGCACTTCAAAACCAACAAAGTTAGCTTCTGGATGTTCCTCAGCCATGCCTGCAATAAAACGTCCTTTGCCCGTTCCAAGTTCCATGTACAAAGGTTTAGTAGGGTCCTCAAATAATTCTCTCCACTTTCCTTTGTGCTCACCATGGTTTTCTAAAATAATATGTGAATCATACTCGTGAATCGCTTCATCAATCCACGGTTTTCTACGTAAACGCATTCTATCTCCTTTATGTACATACGAATTTCATCTTATCCTTATTATAAGAAAGGCAATTTCTTACGTCAAATAAAACATCAAAAAAGGCTGTAAAAGAATTAACTTTCGTCATTCTTTCACAGCCTCATGAAAACAAAGTTTCATCTAGCACAGCTTAATAAGCTATAGACTCTAACATATTGATTTGTTCAGGTGTTAACCCTAATTCAATCAGTTTATTTCTATGTTGTTCGTATATGCTATTAGCACCAACATTAGCTGCTAAGGCAGCAGTAATAATGATTTCCCGATCCAAGTTGCCCATTTTCGCACGGTCACGATTATATGGTTTTGGTCTTTTCTTTGGGAAATTATTATATTTTATTCCTTTGCTAGCTTCAGTAGTGCTCTCATTACTACTTTTGCCCAACGCTTCATTCAAACCTTGTAAACGTTGTTCATTTAATTTATTATAATCAATCCCAAAATCTGACTCTGCCGACATTCGATCAAATAAACCCAATGCATTATTTGTTTTTTTCAAACCCGCTGCAGAGTACAATTGACGTATAGCTACACCTTGTTCTGCAGCACCTAGAGTCTCTATTGCATACCCGCCAGTTAGTAGTGAAACCGCTAGTGAAAGTATCACTAACTTTTTCATAAGTATATCTCCCTTAAACTCTCTTGCTATATTAAATTACAGTAAGAATAATATATTCGTATTATAGCATGACAATTTATATTTTACAAATTTTTCATAATTATTTTTATACCAATTTTAACTTTTTTCTTTTTTTGTACATTCATACTGAAAAATCCCTCTACTGAGGGATTTACAGAAAGCATATTTATTTAACATATATAAAGTTGTTATTCAAATAACTGATACGAATATAATATATTTAAATCAACCATATTATATCCCTGTATTGCATAAAAAAACCTCGCAAACACAAGGTGTTTACGAGGTTTTTATTTGATACTCTATTATTCTGCAGTGAATGGCAATAATGCGATTGCACGTGCACGTTTGATAGATGTAGTCAATTTACGTTGATGTTTTGCGCAAGTACCGGAAATACGACGTGGAAGAATTTTGCCACGTTCAGTCGTAAAACGACGAAGTTTAGCAACATCTTTGTAGTCGATTTGATCGATATGGTCTGCACAGAAAACGCAAACTTTTCTTCTTGGCTTTCTGCCTCTATCTCTTCTCATTGTGAATCCTCCTTTTCGAATTAGTAGGAGTCCCTAACACAAGAACGGAAACGATTCCTTAGAATGGAATATGTTCGTCATCTCCGCCTGTACTGAAACTATCAAAATTGGACCCACCATCGAAAGAATTAGTATTCATATCAAGGGATTGGCCCACGAAGTTAGCTACCACTTCGGTAACATAACGTTTTTGACCATCCTGCGTTTCATAAGAACGAGTTTGTAGACGACCTTCAACAAAGCAACGACTGCCTTTACGAAGATTGCCTGCAGCTTCACCAAGTTTTCCCCAAGCTACTACGTTAATGAAAGCGGTTTGTTCTTTCGTTTCGTTTGTAGTGGAATCAACATATGTGTTCGTTGCCGCCACTGTGAAAGTAGCAACAGCTCTGCCAGTCTTAGTAAAACGTACTTCAGGATCACGAGCTAAATTACCCAAAATTTGTACAGAGTTCATGTCTTTACCTCCTGGGCGTTTGAATTAAGCGTCGTGTTTAACAATCAGGTGTTTAAGGATCTCATCGTTGATTTTCATAACGCGGTCGATTTCTTTGATTTCAGCAGGATCTGCTTCAAAGTTAACCAATACGTAGAAACCATCAGTGAATTTTTTCACTGCGTACGCAAGACGACGCTTGCCCCAACGATCTACCTTTTCTACTGTGCCGCCTACACGAGCAATTAACGCCTCAATTTTTTCAATTACAGCATTAGTAGCTTCTTCTTCGGCTGGTTTCACAATAACCATGACTTCGTATTTGTTCATACAAAATCACCTCCTCTTTCGGACTAATGCCCCTATCTCACATAGGGGTAGGAAGTGCTTACCATCAATAAGCTTTATTATTATAACGTAACCGGCTAGAAAAAGCAATAAGAATATATATTCATTCTACTCTTCAAGATGTACAAAAAGATGTACAAAAAATGGTACATAACTGTAACATGTTGTATCCAGATAGTAATATTTCCGCTTTTATAATCTATAAATTTGTAAAACTATCTAGCCTATAGCTTCTAGTACCTCCACTTTGATGCCCCCATCTTGACGACTGCTGCCGTAATCGCACTTTCATCGACGATATCAATCACAGTATTACCATCTTTAGATTTTATTTTTGCATCTAACTTCATGCGTGCTTTATCCGAGGCTGGGGTTTCCCCTTCATAATTCACACACTCTTCTTTGTAAAAGTTCACTACTCGAACAATATCCCTCATATCTGCTTCACTAATGTCATCTCGATTCAGAGTCATACTATCCTTCATTGTACCTGCATGTTTAATATGTTTAGACACATTAATGTCGCCCAACAAACCTACTAATTGGGTCTTCATCCATTTTGTCGTTTTCTTATTGCTATCAGTCATATGATTACGGCTCCTTTAGAACGTCGTTTCGTTCCCTTCTATCCATTATGATTAGTCCTTTACATCTTTATCATATCCGTAATCTTTATCATATCCGTATATATACAATTTAATATCTTTATTATGTAAAATCTGTGTAATGTTTTGGTATCGAGCGTGATTAGACCTGATGAGACCTAATAATACCTATACACATTTACCATAGATATGCATTCAAAACTCAACATGTCTTCACCATATGCAAATATGAAATGCAAAAATTCTATAGAAAGTTATTTACACAAACCATATTCTCTATTACTATAGTAAGTAGATAAATTTAGATATACTTTCACCATAGAAGGGAATACACATGGCACAAGTTAATGAAAATTATTTAAACCTACAAGGTTCTTATTTATTTGCCACCATCGCTCGCAAAGTTACTGAATATAGCGCAGCACATCCAGAAGCAGACATTATTCGTTTAGGTATTGGCGACGTAACATTGCCACTCGTACCTGCTGTAACAGAAGCTATGCACAAAGCCGTTGATGAAATGGGCAATGCCGACACATTCCGCGGTTACGGTCCTGAACAAGGTTACGATTTCTTGCGCCAAGCTATCGTAGATGGCGATTACAAACCATTGGGTATCGCCATTTCCATTGACGAAGTATTCGTATCCGATGGCGCCAAAACTGACGTGGGCAATATCCAAGAATTATTCAGCGAAGATAATGTTATCGCTATCACTGATCCAGTATACCCTGTATACCTTGATTCAAATGTAATGGCTGGCCGTACTGGCAAAGCTGTGAATGGCATTTTTGAAAAAGTTGTATACTTGCCAACACATGCAGAAAACAATTTCTCTCCTGAGTTCCCAACAGAACACGTAGACATTGTATACCTTTGTTCCCCTAACAACCCAACGGGTACTGTATTGTCCCGTGCTCGTTTGGCGGAATGGGTTGCATTCTGTAAGGAAAACGATATTGTGTTGATGTTTGACTCCGCTTATGAAGCTTTCATCAGCGACACTGATACAGTTCGCAGTATCTACGAAATCGAAGGTGCTCGAGAAGTCGCTATCGAATTCCGCTCCTTCTCCAAAACAGCTGGTTTCACAGGTACTCGTTGTGCCTATGCAGTTGTACCAAACGAAGTCACGGCAAAAACTAAATCTGGCGAACGCCAATCATTGAATCCATTATGGAATCGTCGCCAATGCACTAAATTCAACGGTGTGCCTTACATCATTCAACGTGGTGCAGAAGCTGTGTACACACCTGAAGGTCGCAAACAAACTGGTGAAGCGATTGCCTATTACAAAGAAAATGCTCGCATCATCAAAGAAGGTTTGGAATCCATCGGCCTCACTGTATATGGTGGCGTAAATGCCCCTTACATTTGGTTGAAAACACCTGGCAACATGACTAGTTGGGAATTATTCGATCTTTTACTTGAACAAGTACAAATCGTATCCACACCTGGTTCCGGCTTTGGTCCTTGTGGTGAAGGATACCTTCGTTTAACTGCATTCGGTAGCCGTGAAAATACATTACGTGCCATCGACCGTATTAAAACATTGAAATTCTAATTTTCCCATATAGTATGTTAGAAAGAGACGTGGTCAATTTGAATTTCATTGACCACACTCAATTTAAAATTTGTCTTTTATTAATTTTACATGTATTTATAGACTCATAGGAGGCAAAACATGAGTAATATTCGCATTGGCATCGTTGGCTATGGTAACTTGGCACGCGGTGTAGAAGCATCTGTACAATTACAACCAGATATGGAATTAGTTGGTGTATTTTCCCGTCGTGCTGGTATCCAAACTGTAAGTGGTGTACCTGCGTACACAATGGAAGATCTTCCTAATTTTAAAGGCAAAGTTGACGTTATGGTATTATGTGGTGGCTCCGCTACTGACCTTATCGAACAAACTCCAATGGTTGCTAAATACTTCACAGTTATCGATAGTTTCGATACACATGCTCGTATTCCTGAACATTTTGACAATGTTAACAAAGTAGCAAAAGAAGCTGGCAATGCCGCTCTTATCTCTTGCGGTTGGGATCCTGGTATGTTCTCTTTACAACGTGTTTACGCTGAAAGCATCTTGCCAAAAGGCAAATCCTACACATTCTGGGGTCGTGGTGTTAGCCAAGGCCACTCCGATGCTATCCGTCGTATCGATGGCGTTCTTGACGCTCGTCAATACACTTGCCCTAAAGAAGAAATTCTTAACGACATCCGTAATGGTGCCACACCAGAAGTCGACGCTTACAAAGGTCATATTCGTGAATGCTATGTAGTAGCTGCTGAAGGCGCTGACAAAGCAAAAATTGAAAACGAAATCAAAACTATGGAAAACTACTTTGTTGGTTATGAAACTATCGTAAACTTTATCTCTCAAGATGAGTTAGACAAAAACCACAAAGGCATTCCACATGGTGGCTTCGTTCTTCGCTCTGGTGAAACTACAGATGGTACTCAACACGTGGTAGAATACTCCTTAAAACTTGACAGCAACCCTGAATTCACTGGCTCCGCTCTTGTAGCATATGCTCGTGGTATCTACCGCCTTGCTAAACATGGTGGTACTGGTTGTTACACAGTATTCGATATTCCTCCAGCTTGGATCTCCACTCACTCTGCTGAAGAATTACGTGCCCATTCTTTATAAGAAAATACCTAAAATGGCTAACAAGATTCGTCTTGTTAGCCATTTCTATTGTTTATATGGTATAATACATTGTTGACGAATATCGTCGCTTACTAAATATAAACTACTATCTTGATTGTAAATCGACCTTTCATTGTAAAAGTTCGAAACTTTCACAAAGCAAGATAATTGCAAGTATAATCATAAGTTTTTCTAAAAGGTGGTACCATGAGCACAAATCTTGAAGTAGGCATTGTTGGCCTTCCTAACGTCGGTAAAAGTACATTATTCAATGCCATTACAAAAGCAGGAGCAGAAGCGGCAAACTATCCATTCTGTACAATCGAGCCTAACGTAGGTGTTGTTGACGTTCCAGATAATCGTTTACAAGTATTGGCTGATATGTTCGGTTCAAAACGTATTTTACCAGCAGCTATGCGTTTCGTAGATATCGCAGGTCTTGTAGCCGGTGCGTCCAAAGGCGAAGGTTTGGGCAATAAATTCTTGAGTCACATTCGCCAAGTGGATGCCATTGCACAAGTCATTCGTTGTTTTGATGACCCTAATATCACTCACGTATCTGGTTCCATCGACCCGATTCGAGACATCGAAATCATTAATACTGAATTGTGTTTAGCTGATTTAGATTCCGTAGAAAAACGTAAACAACGTATCGAAAAAATCGCAAAATCTGGCGACAAAGATGCCCGTGCGGAACTACCGATTTTAGATCGTATCATCGAAGGTCTTGGCGAAGCGAAACCAGTTCGTGCACAAGGTCTTGAAGAAGAAGAATTAGAAATGATCAAGGAATTATCCTTGTTAACAGCTAAACCATCCTTATATGTAGCTAATATATCCGAAGACGAAGTATCCGATTACTCCGGTAACGAATATGTAAAACGCGTTGAAGAATACGCAAAAGCTGAAGGTTCTGGTATCGTTGTAGTATCTGCGCGTATCGAATCTGAAATCGCGGAATTATCTGACGAAGAAGCCAAAATATTCCTTGGCGATCTTGGTCTTGATGAGTCGGGCCTAACAAAATTAATCAAAGCAAGCTATGCATTGTTAGGTTTAATCAACTACTTCACAGCTGGCGAAATGGAAGCTCGTGCGTGGACCATCGTAAATGGCACAAAAGCTCCTCAAGCAGCTGGTAAAATTCACTCTGATATAGAAAAAGGTTTTATTCGTGCAGAAATCGTATCCTTCGCAGACCTAGAGGCTTGTGGCAGCCAAAACGCTGCGAAAGAAAAAGGTCTTGTTCGTCTTGAAGGTAAAGACTACGTAATGAAAGATGGCGATGTAACTCATTTCCGCTTCAATGTATAATAAAATTAAATGCCTAAAGGTCGACTACACACATAGATGTAGTCGGCTTTTTTATGTTCACCATATATGACTTATTAATATATCTCCACATATATAATTACATGATTCATATCGATTTTTTTCGCTATACGTAGTATACTATACATATAAACAATAAAAATTATTATATAGTTAAAAATTTTTGATTAATTGATGAAAGAGGATCTTATGGAAACACCAACAACTAATGGAAATGCGCCAACTGCAACTCCGCCTAAGCCAGCAGTAGCAGAAAAAATGGAAAAAAAAATTGCTACAGAATATGTTATCTGTCGTGTTTGTGGCTATATCGAAAAAGCAGACGAAGCAGATAAACCTTGTCCTGCATGTGGATTCCCAAGTACAGTTTGGATGGAATATAAACCGCGTAAAATGAATGCACAACGTGCTAAATTATTAGGTCTTCATTTACATCCAATTGCAGTACATTTCCCAATTGTAGGTTCTACCTTATCTTTTGTATTACCTCTATTAGCATTGCTAGTTCCTTACACTTTGGCTTTCCGTCTATTTGACTTTACTACATTAGTAGCAATGGTATTACCTTTATTGGTATTAGTTGGTGCTGTATCTGGTTACATCGGCGGTAAAATGCGTTACAAAACTACTACCGCGTCCGCACTGAAGAAAAAAATGTATTTAAGTATTATTTACTTTGTACTCAGTTTGATTCAATCCTACATGGCTTGGACATCAGGGATTCATGTTGATAATGCCCTAATCATGATTGCCTTAGGTATCGTATCCAGTGTGTTTGCTGCAGTTCTTGGCAAAATGGGTTCCTACCTATTCGCTGGTCGTTTCGGACCATACACAGCTGGTTAATGTACTAATAAACAGATTAATGGTGAAAGTAATTAAACAGCATTAGAACTTTATATGCACAAAAGACTCGTACTAAGCCGATAGCCTTTACAGGATATCGGGCTCGTACGAGTCTTTTATTTTTCACCATATAATTCTATCTATTCAAAATCATTTTTCAATACAATACGGTAACGGGCCTTACCAGCTTCTAAATGTTCCATCGCTTCATTCACTTCGGACATGTTGAAGTTTTCAGTAATTGGTAACACCCCTTTACGTGCTGCAAATTCAATCATCGTACGCAATTGTACTGGGGATCCTGTAGCAGAACCAGCTACGCCTCTTTCGCCAGCGATAAGGGCAAAGGCATTGATATCCATTGGATCTAATGTAGCACCAACAATATGTAATTTACCTTGTGGTTTTAATAGACGTAAATACGCATTCCAATCAAGTTTTACACTAACTGTTGATACAATCAAATCAAATGTACCAGCAGCGGCCGCAAACTCTTCGGAATCACGGGAATTCAAGATATTATGAGCACCCATAGCACGAATTTCATCATATTTATCAGGTGTAGAACTGAATGCAGTTACTTCACAGCCCCATTTGTTGAAGAAATCGATTGCCATATGACCAAGACCACCAATACCAATAACGCCTACTTTATGAGATGCATTGATATTGTGTTGTAACAATGGTTCAAACACAGTAATACCACCACAAAGTAATGGACCGGCTTTACTCATATCGATACCGCCTGGTAATGGAATCACCCATTGCCATTGTGCACGCATTTTGTCGGCGAAACCACCTTGGTGACGACCATTCCCAGCAATAGTTGGTACGTTTTCAGGGCAATAGTTACCATGACCACCGATACAAGGATTACAATGTTGACAAGATTCCGATGTCCAACCAATTCCAACTTTTTGACCTACTTTGAGACCTTTTACAGCACTGCCCATACGAATGATTTCGCCTACCGCTTCATGTCCAGGAACGAGTGGGTAACTGCTCATACCCCATTCATTGTTCATCATAGATAAATCAGAATGACATACGCCACAATATTCCACCTTGATTTCTACATCATCAGCACCTAATTCTCCGGCATCAAAATCATAACGTTCTAATTTACCGCCCGCTTCTTTCACAGCCCATGCGCGAATTACATTTTCATTACTCATGATTAAATCCTTCTTTCTTCTAATATACTGATAATTATGCCATTGGTCAGACAATTTTTTCGTGACGTCGATTCAACTGTAGACAGATTAAACGATGTCTTATGCCTCATACCGCTGGCAAGGTATGCCTTTTTCATAATAAAATATACCGGAATGACTCATTTTATGCACTTTCAATAGTGAAAGTACCATCCCAACCACATTGGGGTGAACACGGATACAGAGACCACACACATCACTTAGTTCAGGAGGTGTGGCCATCAATTTATGTGGTACCAGTTCCTTAGTGAGCATAGTGTCCGCCTTAGTGGCAAAGTAATAGGAGGTAAATAAAATGATTATATCCATATTTCCTCCTTCACGCACCATAATAGTGGTCTTCATCCCCATGAGCCACATAGTATAAACACTTAAATCTGTACACAAAGTACCATTGTCCAAGATAATTATAGCTTAACTAAATCTTGCCCTACGATAGCATCCGTAATGGCATACATATTTGTAATACTGCCAACGCCTACCTGTTCTTTTATGCCAAAGTAATCGAGGCAAATGCCACAGGCTGCGATTTCTACACCCTGTTCAGCTAGCAATTTTAAATTTTCAATATGTACAGAATCATTAATAACCATTTTTACACTACTATTGATAAAGTAAATAGTTGTCGGCTTTACATCGGATTCAGTCATGCAGAGCCAGAACGTTTTCATCAATGTACGGCCTAGTTCTTCACTGCCTTCACCAAGGTAGTCCTTTGTCATCAAAATCACTCGACCGCCCATATTGTAAATGCTTTCACCAGTTGTCATACCAACAATGGCATCACCGGTAATACCAGGGACATCTACATGCACTGTATTAGCACCGGGCACAAGAACAATATGGTAATCCTTGCCCACTTGGTACACAGATGTCATATATTGGCGAGATTCACCAAATTTTTTCACATTATCTCGGCTCACCTCGTTATCTACGATAGTTTCGATAGATTGATTTGGATGTGCATCCGCTACCTTTTTTGTTTCAATTACAGGAATCGGACATAACACGCCACGCACATCTACTACTAAATCTGCTAACTTGCTTTTTGTTTCAGCCATGAATTTTCTCACTTATATTAACTATATTAGAATAGGCATTAAATATATCTTATCTCACAAGGCTAATTTGATATGCGTCATCTAAAGATGTGAATTCGATGCGTATCATCGCACAACCAGATTTAATGTGTCTCATCGCACAACGCGAATCTGATGTGCCCCTTGTTCTACCACTCGTCCAATAATGCGAGCCGCCTTAACTCCGGCCTGTTGCAATGCATCTACCAATGCAATTCCTTCTGATTCAGGTACTGACAGTAACAAGCCCCCTGATGTTTGTGGATCAAAGAGAATATCGCTCCACACAGCTTCCAGGGACGCATCAATATGAACACCACTAATGGCTTTGCGATTGCCGTAAGTCGCCGCTGGTACTAGCCCCATGGAGGCCGCCTCAATGACATCGGTAAACAATGGTAATCCCTCTGCATAAATTTCTAATGTCACATCTGAGCCACGCGCCATTTCATAGCCATGTCCCATTAAACTAAATCCCGTTACATCGGTTGCACTATGTATGGTAAAATCACGTGCTATCTCACAGGCTAATTTGTTAAGGGCACACATACTTTCAATCGCCTCTTGACCGCCTTGATGGAATATATCTCCCTTCATGGCTGTGCTCATAATACCTGTGCCTATAGGCTTCGTCAAAACCAGCACATCTCCAACTTGGGCCCCTACATTTTTCCAAACCCCTTTCGGATTTACAGTGCCAGTAACGGATAAGCCAAATAGAGGCACTTCATTTTCAATACTATGCCCCCCCACGACAGCAACACCAGCTTCACGCAAAACATCCCCAGCACCATTTAATACATTGGCGAGAACGCCTTCTTTCACCAATGGTACAGGAAATGCCACGATATTCATTGCTGTCAAAGGGACCCCTCCCATAGCGTAAACATCGCTCAAACTATTAGCCGCCGCAATTTTACCAAACAATGTAGGTTCATCCACGATAGGGGTAAAAAAATCTAAGGTCTGCACGAGAGCCATCTCGTCATTAATGAGGTAGACACCAGCATCATCAGCACCAGTCATATCCACCATAACATTATCATTCGTAACAGAACGAACCTGTTTCAGAACCTGATCTAAAATATGGGGCCCAATCTTGCATGCACAGCCACCCTTATTAGCATATTTTGTTAGTTGTACCATGCTTCTCTCCTAATTATTGTTATGTTCGTTTTCACTTTCAGGTAAGCGATATACAATTTTCTTTACTGCTTTTTCAAACTTAGGGCGACTAATGAGTAATTGATGTCCGCAGCCCTTGCAATGTATGAGGAAATCGGTACCAATCCGTTTGACCTCCCACTCATCGCTACCGCAAGGATGGGCTTTTTTCATTTTCACCACATCGCCTACAAAATATCTGACAAATGCCATACTTTCACCTCATTCGGTATATTGTATCATCACGCATAGAGCTATCCATGCCATTTCGTAATTTATGTATATCTATATTTTACTACATATATGCTTGTCCTGCTATGATTATATGAATAATTACTAATATATATTCTCATGAATACTGTTAACCTTACCTAAAATTTGCTAAGTGGTAACAGTGTCTAACATTTCTGATAGTATGATCTATTTCTTGTAAAATTTAAATATAATCCTCTAGATTATCAACAATTTAATTAATAATGATTTTTATTTAGATGTCATTCTCAATCTCATTTTATATTTTCCAAAGTAAACCAATAACTATACAGCCCTCAAAACCCGCTTAGTTAGTGCATTGATAAACTTTATCATTTATATTTTTTCGAAATACTTTCAACAAAAAACTTGCATCTCTCATTTACGTGCGTTATAATATAGTTAACAATGATTATTCGTTAAGTATACGAATTCCAATTATTGCATCCAAACTTTTACCTATACAAGCAAATGCTCGTATACAAATGATACAAGTGTATCTCAATAAGAATAGCCAAGTGGTTCTTTCATATAGCCTGTAAGTACAGATTCAATATTAGGGCAAGTGCTCTTCTAAACTATGAGTAAGTACTCATTTTTATACAATTAGCGCTATCACATACATAAGTATCTAAGAGTATACTAAGCAAGTGCTTATATACAAATTTCCAAGTGGTAATCTTAATATCATCAACCAAGTGGTTATGTGTAAGGTGAATCATTTTAGTTCAAAACAAATTTTGAAAACCGTTAAGTTACGATGTATTCAATTTTGTAAGTACAAAGGAGACATTATCATGGCAGAATTAAAAGGCACAAACACTGAAAAAAATCTTCAAGCAGCATTTGCTGGCGAATCCCAAGCATTCCAAAAATACACTTACTATGCAAGTGCAGCTCGTAAAGCTGGTATGAACAAAATTGCTGAATATTTCGAAGAAACAGCTCGCAATGAAAGCGCTCATGCTAAAGTATGGTTCAAAGAATTACACGGTGGTGACATCTCCGCAGATATCGAAGCTAACCTTCGTGATGCAGCAGCTGGTGAAAACTACGAACATACTACAATGTATAAAGAATTTGCTGACGAAGCAGAAAAAGAAGGTTTCAAACGCATTGCTGTATTAATGCGCGAAGTTGGTAAAATCGAAGCTCGTCATGAAGAACGTTACCTTGCATTAGCAGCATCCGTAAACGGTGGTCGCGTATTCAAAGCGGATCAACCAGTTGCTTGGATTTGTGCGAACTGTGGTTATGTACACGTTGGTGCTGAAGCTCCTAAACTTTGTCCAGTATGTGCTCATCCACAAGCATTCTTCTCCCAACATGTAGAAGCTATCTAATAGTTAAGTAACTATTTATCCCCAAAAACCTCAAAAGAGAACTCTTCGGAGTTCTCTTTTTTTTATATATGCACCATGTGCGCACCACATTATAATTCATAGTCAAATGCTATTTAAACACAGCATTTTAATTGGCGGCACACATAGGAAAACGCACCTACTTACGTAAGTGCGTTTATTAGCATTCAATTTCTCCTTGTGTACAGGTCCAATGGCGGTCACCCACCACAGCCACCTCATCTTCATCATGGGTTACCCACAAACAAGGAATATCCCATTGTTTAATGATGGTGACCAAGTCTGTACGGACTTGTTTTCGTAAAGTCCAGTCTAGCGCCGATAATGGTTCGTCCAAGAGTAATACGGTTGGTTTAGAATATAATGCACGTCCTAACGCCACCCTTTGTTGTTCCCCACCAGAGAGTTTCCCCGCCTTGGTGTGTCGATATTTTTCGAGGCCTAATTGCTTCAACAATGTTTCACAACTGGCCGCATCACCGCGTTTGCTATAGGTAATATTCGCCTCTACTGTGAGATGAGGAAATACCATATTGCCTTGTGGCATATATCCTACATGACGTTCTCGGACTGGTACATATAATTTATGGTCTACATTCACCCACACTATTTCATCATGTCGAATAGTTCCTGTATTAGGTTTTACGAGACCTGCAATGGCCTTAATAAAAGTAGATTTGCCACTGCCGGATTGCCCTGTAAGCACAGTAATCCCCTGTGGCAATGTGCCTTTGGCTTTCACCAGCACGGAAGGGCGCTCTATAGTGATATCAAATGTAATCATAGATCCTCCTAAGCACGATCATGGTCGCTAAATAACGTGCCCTTCGTCATGAGATGAATAGCCGATAATAACGATAGTGTCAGTACACAAATATAAATTACAAGGTCAAAGGCATCACCGTATTGACCAGATTCCACATAGGAATAAATCGCCAGCGGCATGGTGCGTGTAACACCAGGAATATTACCAGCGATTAAAATGGTGGCCCCAAATTCCCCCATGGCACGGCAAAAGGATAAAATCGCGCCAGTTAAGATACCCTTCCAAGCAAGCGGAATGGAGATTGTCAAAAATATCCGTAACTCTGAGGCCCCTAAGGTGCGAGCCACATCCTCCATATTATAATCGATAGATTGTAGGGCAGAGCGAACCGTCTGATAAAATAGGGGGAATGCAATCACTGAGGAAGCACAAATGGCACCTAGTACGGAAAATACAACTCCTAGCCCGTGAGATTCTAGCCACGCCCCAAAGACATAGCCTGGCGAAAACATCATGAGCAAAGCGAACCCTACTACTACCGGAGGTAGCACCAATGGTAACGTGAGCAATGCGTCAATAATGGCCACACCACGACATCGGCATTGCTTCATACCGAAGCACACACAAAGACCTACAATAACTACAATAACTAATGATATCGTCGCGACGTATATAGATAAAACAAAAGGACTCATAAGAACTGCGCTCCAGTGAAGCCATATTTTTCTAATACTTTTTGTGCTTCTGGTGTTGTTAAGAATTTATAAAAATCTTTCGCCAATTGACTGTCATATTTTTTCACGATACCAATTGGGTACATAACAGGATCGTGGGAATCCGCTGGTGTTTCAGCGGCAATTTGTACGGCATCACCGGCTGCGATAGCATCTGTTTTATAGATAAAGCCAGCATCTCCAGCACCTTGGCTAATCGCTGCTGTGACTGCTTTTGCATCCTTAGCATAGACAATTTTATCTTGCATGGAATCCCAGATACCCATTTTTGTTAAGACTTGTTTACCATAATTACCAGCAGGCACCGTAGCTGGTTCCCCTAATACCAAACGATTAACACTAGATAATTGGTCTAAGGACACTTTATCTTTACCTTTTGGTACGACTAGTACCAAGGAGTTGGTTACAAATGGTTTCACTTCTGTCACCAATTCTTTATCTTGTAACAATTTCATATTCTTTTGGTCTGCAGAAATAAATACCGCTGCTGGTGCCCCTTGTTCAATTTGTTGGCGTAATGTACCAGAGCCAGCAAAATTAATAGCAATTTGATCATCTTGTAAGTGATGTTCTTTTTTGTAGGCATCCGCTAATTCTGTTAAGGCCTCTTTTAGACTCGCTGCGGCCGAAATAGTAATTTTTTCAGATGTACTTGGTTTACCTGACTCTTTGCTAGTATTGCTACCACAACCGACAAGGGCTAACACTATAATTAAAATACCTAAAATTAGGAATACATACCTTTTCATAGATGTTCTCCTCATCACGACATAACATAATACGCTTTCATTATAAATTGTATACTCCTATCAGTCTAGCATATGCGACTAATAACATAATCTTATCTATTTATCACGAAATTATCAGTGCTAATTCTCACCTTTTCATTGTAAAGTATCTCTTTATTTTGTTATTATAAATATATATACAAGATATTCATTAATAGTATACCGATATTTCGTTTGATGCCAGGGCACCAAATAATCTCGAGTGAGGATAGTGGTGATTTATGAACGTATTCACATTAATTGGACATATATTTATGAATTCAATGATGCCTATATTTATGCTCATTGGACTTGGTATTGTGCTAGATCGAAAGTTTAAATTAGATTTATATACCCTAAGTAAATTGAATTTCTACATATTACTCCCGTCCTTTGTATTTAGAGCACTATACGAGGCTCAATTTGGTTGGGATAGTTTAGAAATTGTACTTTGCGCCATTACCGTTTTATTTTTAAACTATCTAATGGCTGGCATCGTTGGTAAAAGTGCCAATTACGATCAACCTAAAACTGCAACGCTGAAAAACGTTGTTATGTTTAACAACTGTGGTAATATGGGAGTAGCCCTTGCTACTTTTGTTTTCACCAATGTACCTTATATCATTGATGGCCAAACACCATATGCTTCACTAGGGCTACTCAGTGTCGTATCCATCATGGTTATTCAAACCATCACTAGTAATACCTTTGGCTTTTATCAGGCCGGTGTAGGGCGTTTAACAAAACGTGATGCCCTTAGTGTAGTGCTTCATATGCCAATGATTTACGCCGTCCCAATTTCGTTATTACTTAAATTAGCCCCATTCGATTTGCACCACTTCTTTGCCTATGCGCCACTTAGTATTTTTGCCAATGCTTTTGTAGGTGTCGCTATGCTAGCTTTGGGCGTACAGATTAACAGAACTCCTCTCAATTTTTGGAAAAAGGACGTCCTGTTAGCCTCTTCATTGAGACTTGTAGCGAGCCCGTTACTAGCAACTGCTGTTGTCATTATATTCATACATGTATACGGCCCATTTCATCCTATAGCAGCCCAAACAATTGTGCTCACTTATAGCGTCCCTAGCGCAATCAACATGGCCCTAATAGCGATTGAAATGAAAAATAATCCAGAGTATGCTACTCAATGTGTAATGGCCACCACCGTTCTATCGGCGGTCACGATGCCACTATTTATTACATTAGCGTATTTCTTATTTCCCCTTTAATGCCACAAAACATATAAAACGCCTCCCTCAAAAGCTATTCTTTAAGGGAGGCATTTTTATATGTAAATCATTTTAATATGCTGTTCTAAAATATATTTTTAACTCTATGCGGTGCTATCACTACAAAACTAGAACAAGATCTATTTAGTATTAATGTGTATTCACCCAAATTTACTGATGAGATACATGATCTAAACCTTGACGTAATAACATTTCTACATGATCATCGTTCAGTGAGTAAAACACAGTTTTACCTTCTTTTCTAAACGACACTAACCTTGCTTGACGCAGTACACGTAATTGATGAGATATAGCCGATTGCCCCATTCCCATATCTTCTGCAATAGCATTTACACTAGATTCATGGTCTAATAACAACCGTACGATACGTAGACGCGTCGGGTCCCCAAGAATTTTAAATAACTCGGCCAATAATTGAATTGTTTCTTGTGAGTATTCCTTCATGTTATCCCTACCTCTACTAATTACGCTCTACTCGCACGTCCGTTTCTGTAGTACCAGATTTAATAATATCTTCTAGCTTTCTCCCCGTATCTTTCGCCTGCTCCTCTAGTGTCTCAGGTTTTGCAACCTCTAGAGGAACACCTTTTGAATAGATACCAGTAATAACCCCGTTACCATCCTTTAATTTCATAGTGGCAATGAGTGTTCCTTTATACTCATTATAAAAAGCTTTATCGACTTTAGACAAGTCTACCTTTACACGATTAAAAGGGATATCAAATTCTACTACACCATTATGAATGCGATGAGCACGGGCAATCACATATTCACCAGTTGATGGTCTATCCATAGATGCATTTTTAACGGCTAACATACCGGTAGACTTCACATCTAACGAAATATATACAGGTTCTCCCGGATTAGGCAATCGCGTTCCTACTATAGGTGCTGCATTACCAAGAAATTTTACATCTAGATAATCAACTGGTGTCCAACTAGCAGATTTTTCTAGCGCCACCGGCCATTGATATTCTATGCCGCCGGCCTGTAACAAAGTATAACGCTGCTGTACAAATACTTGACTCAAAATCGCTATGATAACGACAAATACAAAGGCGCCTAATCTCCAATATTTCTTAATCATAAGAGGCCTCCTTGATCTGAATCATTCGACAAGGTCTTTTGATTGGTAAAAGTATCATTTTGACTTTCACCATATTGTTCACGTAGCGATTGACGAAATGCTTGTCTACGGGCCTTGCGTTCTTCATGTGCTTTACCTAATTTATTATTGGATTTAGACCACATATAAATAATATTAACCACAATTACAAGAATACCAATAGAAATGAAGGATATTCCTCTTTCAAAGAATGTAAATCCAGGATCAAAGAAACGAGCGAGAATAAGTGCTAGTACTGCAAGTATAGCGCCATTCACATACCCCACACGTTTATCCATTGTACCTCGCAGAAATAAAATAAACGCTGTTAGCAGAACAAAAGCATCAAATACAATGGATACTACGAGCGGCATAGCCCCAGAATTTGCCAACAACAAACCAAATCCAACGATGAACGGAGTTAAAGTCATGACTGCGGCTACCCATTCACGCTTCATTACCAATTTACCAAGGAAGTAAGCACATACTGCGCCCAAAAGAATGGCCATCGTCAAAGCAAGACCATTTAATGCATCTTGAATAGATATATTCCACGTATGTAATAGGGTGCCTTGAATCACTACATACAATAATCCGATTGACCCCATCGTTCTAAATGGCAATGTCCACAACCCTTTATCACGCATCAGTGTGCCAATAGCGTAAGTGCTCACTGCCAACGTAGCTACAAAGTATAGTTCCAAACCAGCTCGATTACTTTCAATAGTCAAGAAAAATGCACTAAAGATAGCCGCCACATAGGCCCAAGACAGCCACACTAGCATAGAGTAACTAGAACTATGTTTCACCGCCACCATATAAAATGGTAAGGCCCCTAAAATCAACAGCCATACAGCCATTACATTTAGTGTAATATCTAAAGAATAAGGTGCGAAGCACCAAAGGATGGCACCTAACAAGTACCCGATCATACCTAAACTAGACCGCAACACGTAAATCGCTGGTAACGATGCAATGAGTACGATTAGTAAATATAACCCATAGGACTCACCCGTATAATACGTATCCGCCATAAGGAATGTACTGCCGCCAAGAGCTAGCATATAAAATATGGTGGCCCCTTCAGCCCATCGTTTTCCCGGTTCACAACGCCAAATAGCGAGCCCCAAAATGACGAGAGCGGCTACGACGAGCGTAATAGTCCAATCAAAACGCCCATTGGGTGAAAAACTATACCAATAGCCGGCGAAGAGAAGGAAAATTCCCAAACCAATCAATACAGCCCCCAGCAACAATACGGCAATTCGAGTCAATGAAGGCCCACTAGCTGGTTTTTCCATATTATATGAGGCTTCAAGCTGAGTCTGCCCCGCCTCACTGAGCCATCCTTTTTCTTTCCACAGTGGCAACTCGCCTTGCAGCCATTTCGCAATTTTTTTGTTCATACAACCTCCTCGTGAATGGCTGAAAAAAGGCTTTGCCCGAAAGGGCAAAGCCTTTTATTCATATGTTAGCTTATTTTACTACCAATACTGGACATGTGGAGTGACTAGTTACATAGCTACTTACAGAACCCATGAATAAACCTTTCAATGGGCCAAGGCCACGGCTACCCATTACGATAAGGTCAGCATCATATTTTTTAGCAACTGCTAATAAAGCAGGACCAGGGGAGCCAACTTCAAATACACTCTTAACACTTACACCAGCAGGAATATCTTTTACAACATCATTAAGAATTTCTTTGCCAGTTTCTTCCATATCTTCAGCGATTTGTTCAGAAACATAGCCACCACTAATAGGTGTTTGGTCAAAATTAGAAATAGCAGAAACAATATTTGCTACATGAACAATGATTAATTCCGCTTCGTTACGATCAGCTACAGCAATAGCATGTTCTAATGCACGTTTAGCATTTTCAGACCCATCTGTAGGTACTACAATTTTTTTATAGGTAACCATAATAACCCCTCCTATTTACTTGCCCAATCTGGGATATTCTCGTATGTTATTCTTTACTTAGTATTTCTACAATAACACCGAAAACTCCTCTTTTTTCTCTAAAATTTCTTCTATTATATCATAAATTCTCAAATTATAATACTGTAGACGTCCCATCAGAGCCAATAATATCATCTATACGCAAGCCATCAAGGACATCAATGAATTCAGCTTTGGTTAGTTCTGTTCCTTCTGGACCTATCATACGGGCCACACCAACTTTACCTTGGTTTCCTAATACGATTTCCGAGGCAAAGGCTACGCGTTTACTAGATGCTTTAGGCTTCATTACTGAATCTTGTGCTATTGTAGTATAAGCTTGACTAGGATCATTCATTACACCAGATACGTAAAAGGCCACACGATTATTAATAATACGCATTTCATAACGATCGATACGAGCATCATGAACCTTCACAAGGGAGGCCACATAATTATCTCCCAAGGTTTGCTTCCCCAACAATGTGGGAACTCCAGCACTAATCGCCTGCCAAGGGATAGCAATCGATTCTACATCTAATTGAATATTGCCTTTGGTGAAAGCAATCTTACCAGTGGATTTTACCCGAGAAAATCCAGCAGGTTTTACAAAGCTCACACCATCATCCACCATGATGTCACCCGTTTTTTCATAATCTGATTGGTCAATTAAAGAAAAAGATGGGACAATAGTTTCTAGAATACCAGCTTCCATAAATGTCTGTGCCGTAGATGGATAGGTGCTCGCCATGTTATAGCGATGCGTTGGATCTTGGTCCATAATGAACTCCACCTCCATCAAGGACCCAACTGTCTCATCGGAATCCTGTTTAGGAGTAATACGACTCCACCGAGCCGCTTGGGCGTCTCTCTTTTCAAAAAAGCCACCATCTACGGAATTATGTTCAAATATCCCGCTATTTTTACGCCAGATTTCCAAGTACTTTGCATTGGTCATCCCTTTGATAGGTATATCATACCATGTCGTATTCCAAACTTTTTGAGATGTTCCTGTTGTAGGCGTGTTATTCCGTTTTGTAAATGACACTGTATAGGCTTCACCTGTACCAGCTGTAGTTAAGTTAAAAGAATACCCTTGAATATGTTCGCTATCACTCTTAACATCCATGTTTACATGAACTCCATCAGCTACACGCCAAGGCAGAGTAAATTCAAATCCTGCATCATAATCTTTAACCACTGTATTCATTTTAGTGGCATACTGACGATATTGATCTGGTAGAATTTCAAATGCGCCTTCATGAGATTCAGTGATAGCCTCAGGTATTCTGACCACTTGAGTTACACTATGCCCATCATCAGTTACGGTATTTTCTGCCAATCCAGGGACCACCACTAATGTGGCTAGCAAAGCCCCTAATAACAAACCTCTATTTAATTGTTTTAGCAATACAGAGTATGGTAAATTCATTTATTCCACCACTTTAGATTAACTACTGTCATTTTCTAATTTCCTTGCACAAATACATAAACTATGAGGATATGCATTGTACACACACGTGCATTATGCACATGATATAGAATACATATCCTCGTAAATGTTTACAACATAGATTCCAAGAAAGCTCTTGTCCTTGGAGATGTAGGATTACCATAAATTTGTTCTGGCGTACCTTCTTCTTGGATGATACCATCCGCCATGAAAATAACGCGGTCCGACACATCACGAGCAAAGTTCATTTCATGTGTTACGATAATCATCGTCATATGATCTTCCGCCAAACCTTTAATGGTTTTTAATACTTCACCAGTTAATTCTGGATCAAGTGCAGATGTTGGTTCATCAAAGAGTAAAATTTCTGGATCCATCGTCAATGCACGAGCAATGGCTACACGTTGTTTTTGCCCACCAGACAATTGAGATGGATACCCATATCGTTTCTCCCAAAGGCCTACCTTTGTGAGCAAACGCTCTGCGATAGGTAAAATATCTTTATCTTTCATTCCTTTCACCATACGTGGGGCCACCATAATATTTTCAAGTACCGTCATGTGTGGGAATAAATTGAAGGATTGAAATACCATACCCATGCGCAACAAAATATCGTGCGCCTTGGATTTATCCGCGTAGGTTACGATGCCTTGCGCATCTGTACTAGCAAGCACATCCTCATCAACGGTAATGGTACCGCCATCAATGGTTTCCAATTGTCCCAAACAACGTAAAAATGTAGATTTACCAGACCCAGATGGGCCGATAATAGACACGATTTCACCGCGCTTCATCTCCAAAGATACGTCCTTGAGGACCTCTTGATCACCGAATCGTTTTTCTATATGTTGCATACTAATGAAAGTCATACCAAGCCCCTTATTCGTCATATACAGCAAGGCGTTTTTCTAAATAATTGAACGCATTGGTTAATATAAAGGTAAAAATTAAATAGAATACTGCCGCCACAAGAAAGGCAGAAATATCAAAATCACGTTGCACAATAGAACGAGTGATACGCAAAATATCATTCATTGCTAAAATGTATACGAGAGACGTATCTTTCAATAAATTGATAGTTTCATTGGCCAATGGTGGTACAACACGTTTTAACATTTGTGGAAGAATAATGGTTTTCATAGTTTGTACATAAGTAAAACCTAACACCTTCGCTCCTTCGTATTGACCACGAGGAATGGACTGAATACCACCACGGAAAATCTCGCACAAATATGCAGAATAGTTAAGCACAAAGGATACAACCGCTGCTGTAGTATCTTCCATTTGAATTCCTACATAAGGAATAATTGGTAAGGCATAATACATAAATAAAATTTGAAGCATTAATGGTGTACCACGCATCAAGTATACGAAAGCATCCACAATTCGCCCCATCCATGCAAATCCAGATAAGCGAATTAAGGCTAATAAAATACCGCCCGGAATAGATAATATCCAAACAACACAGAATAATGCAATTGTGACTTTGAGACCATCCGCAATAGCTGGAATAATCTGCAAAAAGTACTCTAACATAATAAACTCCTTATCATACGTAGGAAAGGGGCCTCATCGGCCCCTCTTCTATATTCAGTGCAATGCACTCTGTATCTTATTAATGACCCTATATATATTATATACTATCAAGTCCATCAGACATACAGTAAATATTATTTTACGTCGTCTTTATTGATTTCAGATGCAGTACCGAACCATTTAATGAAGATTTGGTCAGCAGAGCCATCTTTTTTCATGTCGATCAAGATTTGGTTGAATTTATCGCGAAGTGCAGTATCTTCTTTACGGAAACCAACTGCAAATACATCTACACCATAATCAGTACCTTCAACGATTTTATATTTACCAGGTTCTTTTTGCATCGTATAACGAGCAATTACGCCGTCAGCGATAACCGCATCAACACGACCAATACCTAAATCCATGAATGCATTCATGAAGTCTGGATAACGTTTGATTTCTTTTACAGTTTTTGCTGCTGCATCTGCATCGATAGCTCGTTCACCAGTACTTGCTTGTTGTACAGCTACTACTTTACCAGCTAGGCTAGCTTTATCAGTGATGCTATTGTCATCAGCACGAACTACGATATATTCTTTGTCATTATAGTAAGGATTGGAGAACAAGATATTTTTTTCACGTTCTGGAGTTACAGTCAAACCATTCCACAATGCATCGATGTGTTTACTTTTAAGTTCAGCTTCTTTACTAGCCCAGTCGATACCTTTAAATTCAACTTCCATGCCAGCACGTTTAGCGGCCTCTTTTGCCAAGTCGATATCAAGACCTACAATTTCACCTTTTTCATTTTTAAAGCCCATTGGTGGGAAACTGTCATCTAAACCGATAACGATTTTTTTAGGCAATTCGTTTGTGGCTGCTGGTTTTGCATCATTACCACAACCTGCAATAAGTGCCATCATGGAGATAGCAGTAAGACCTATAGCTACAATTTTCTTTAATTTCATGATATTTCTCCTACAATACACATACATTTTTATCTATGAACACCATTATACTTTAGTCTGCTAAATTTGTAAACTGCTAAATCAATTGTTTTTATCAATACTTTGACATACGTAATTATTAGAAACTATAGATTTTTGCCCCATAAAATTCCAGTCATATTATATTGTCCACTGGGCTGGTAAAAATGCATCCTATTCAGACACGGTATCTGTTGGTTACAACGCTGGTATGAATAGCAATTCTGGTGATAGCACATTCATTGGCCTCTATTCTGGCCGTAATATGACAACTACTACTTCCAATCCAATGGGTAGTGTTTATGGTAACAACGTAGGGCTTGGTAGTTCTACATTAGATGGTGCCTCTGGAAATATGAATGTTGGTATTGGCACTGGTGCCACAGCTTCTGGTACAAATAGCATTTCCATCGGTACCGGAAATATAGTGACAGGCAATAACTCTGGTGCTATCGGTGACCCAACAACAATTTCTGGTAATGCGTCCTACTCCTTAGGTAATGACAATAGTATTCCTACAGATAATACATTTGTAGTAGGTAACAATGTGACTGCTACGGCAGACAACTCTGTATTCCTTGGCGATAACACAGCTTATGTAGCGCAAGGTTCTACTACAGAGGGTTTGTCTACAACTTACACAAGTAGCACTATCGGTTCTCGTACTTACAGCTATGCTGGTGGCGATACTAATACTGGTGTTGTTTCCGTAGGTAGTCAAAGTGGCACACGTCGTATTCAAAACGTATCCGCTGGACTTGTAAGTGCTACGTCTACAGATGCCATCAATGGCAGCCAATTATATGCCGTTGCTAATACATTAGGCACTGAAATCGATACTTTAAGTAATATAGTAAATAACATCAACACAAACTTCTACGGTTCCCTCAATCGATTAGATAACAAAATCAATAAAGTAGGTGCTGGTGCCGCTGCATTATCCGCACTCCACCCGCTTGATTTTGATCCAGATGAAAAATGGAACTTTGCTGCAGGTTATGGTAACTATAACAGTGCCAATGCCATGGCATTAGGTGCATTCTACCGTCCGAATGAAGACACTATGTTCAGCATTGGTGGGTCCATGGGCAATGGTATGCTCGAAGGCTATCCAGATGGTACTTTCAAAGGTAACCAAGCTATGACTCGTTACGAAATTGCAGCATTATTCTACAGAGCCCTCAAAAACGGTGCCCCTGTAGATGACACCATGGATCGTGCTATGAATGAGTTCGAATCTGAGTTCCGTCAATTGCGCCTAGAACATTTCCGTGTAGACCGCATTTCTGGCAAAGACAATGACCGCCATAAAATAGAACGTATCCGTGTGAATAATGAAGATAATAAAGAAAAAGGAATCTACAAAGACGTATATGGTTCTATCATTCAAAAATAAACTTTATCGGATATAACAAAGAGCACAAAACATTAGAAAAAATCTCCACGATAATTTGTGGAGATTTTTTTATTGCTACCTCACTGAGATATCGCCTGTATTAATTTCATCTTGTCTGGATAGGCAACAAACTGCAAGTCCACTTGCATCATATAGAGCCCCCCGCTATTACTGACAGCTTGTATTTCTTCCCAACTTTCAGTAAAACCTATAATTTGCTCATAGGCAAGAAATACAAAGTATGCCTCCTCGTGAAAGAGTATATCGAATCGCTCCCGTAAATCAATGGGACCACGCAAGATAACAAGGCCTTTTTCACAGATGAACACCTTTGGGTCTGCAATGTGATGTGTCCACCACAATACGATAACCAACACTGCATAGTCAATAAATTTAGCGAATAGCTCCGTTGTTCCCCGCGAATGATAGACTGCAAATACCATGATGATAATTGCCAGTATACGTCCAATCCAATTTAGAGCCTTGTGATTAGCAATTTCTTCCTTCACCTGTCCACAGGGAAATTTTTCAAATACTTCTTGTTTAGTCATAGTACACCTTTATTGATACGTCCATGGGGGCATCCTCTAAGGATATCCATGGCTAAACGAATTCTTAAATAAATAGGCCCCAAGTCGGGGCCTATTATAGTCTCACCCGCTAAAATAATCAACGGATTATAGTTTAGTTATCAAATGATTAACGGCGGCAAAGGCCCATAGCGAGTTCTACTTTGCGATACATTTCGCTAGCTTTTGCATGCGCTTTTGCAGCACCTTCATCGAGAATGCTATCGAGCAATTCAGGGCTGTTAATCAATTCATTGTAATGATCTTGAATTGGTTTCAATGTATCTACCAATAAATCAGCAATATCGCCTTTGAAAGCGCCATAGCCTTTACCACTGTACATTTCCTCAATTTTTTCATAGCTATCTTTTGTAATAGCACGGTAAATGCCCATCAAGTTAGAAATGCCAGGTTTGTTTTCTTTATCGTAACGCACACAGTTATCAGAGTCAGTTTGAGCACGTTTCAATTTTTTCACAATCACATCTGGTGCGTCTAACAAGCGAATTGTCGCATTTTGATTTTCATCAGATTTAGACATTTTCTTCGTTGGCTCTTGCAAACTCATAACGCGAGCGCCGCCTTCACCGATTTTAATGTCCGGCACTACAAATGTTTCACCAAACAAACGGTTAAAACGTTCAGCCAATATACGAGTTAATTCCATGTGTTGTTTTTGGTCATTCCCTACTGGTACGTAGTTTGTGCCATACAACAAGATATCTGCAGCCATCAATGGCGGGTATGTCAACAATGCTGTTGGTACGGATTCACCACGTTTTTGTGCTTTATCTTTGTATTGTGTCATGCGTTCCAATTCACCTACATAGCTGATGGATTGCATAATCCAGCCCAATTTAACATGCTCTGGTACTTCAGATTGTACGAACAATGTTACTTTTTTAGGGTCCAAACCAACTGCCAAATATAGGGCTGCTAAATTACGTGTATTTTGGAATAATTCCTTTGGATCC
This sequence comes from Veillonella absiana, assembly GCF_032970865.1. NCBI lineage: Bacteria > Bacillati > Bacillota > Negativicutes > Veillonellales > Veillonellaceae > Veillonella > Veillonella absiana. The sequence goes on from NZ_JAWJZB010000001.1 coordinate 198,955, forward strand.
TGTGGTACAGTAATCGCATGTTGGTTAACGATACAATAATAACATTCATCAGTATCTTGGTATTCTAGGAAATTGCGCAAGGCCCCTAAATAATTGCCCAATGTCAATTCACCGCTTGGTTGAATGCCTGAAAATATAACTGCCATTGTACTGGCCTCCTCTTATCTATTTGGTGAAAGTATAATCGATAGCCATAGAAGGTATTCTATGGCTATCTTTTAACTTATAAATTTAGTATTCGCTTATCTATGTGCTTGTTTACGGGTATTTCCCCGCGAAAGCATGACCTAGTGAACAATCTCATATTACTCTACAGTAACGGATTTTGCCAAGTTTCTTGGTTTATCTACATCAGCACCACGAGTGATGGCTGCATAGTATGCCAACAATTGTAATGGCACCACGGCTAAAATTGGAGCGATGAATTTATTAGCACGAGGAATATAGATGGTGTGATCCACATGTTTCGCGATTTCTTCGTCGCCTTTCATACCGATACCGATAACAACTGCTTCACGAGCTTTTACTTCGCGGATGTTGCTGATCATTTTATCGAATACATCTTCTTGTGTAGCTAACGCAATCACAGGTACGCCTTCTTCGATCAATGCTAATGTACCATGTTTCAATTCGCCACCAGCGTAAGCTTCTGCATGGATGTAGGAAATTTCTTTTAATTTCAACGCACCTTCCATAGCTACCGCGTAGTCAATGGAACGTCCAAGGAAGAACGCATCAGTTTTGAAGCCATAATGCTTAGCGAAGGCTTTCATGTCTTCGTCTACTTCAAAGATAGTATGAATCAATTCTGGTAATTCATGGATGCCTATCAAAATATCTTTTGCCAACGCAGCATCAAGTTTACCATTTAATTGGCCAAGATATACAGCGAACAATAAACCTGCTACCAATTGTGTGGTATAGGCTTTTGTGGATGCTACAGAGATTTCTGGACCAGCCCAAGTGTAAACTGTTTGATCAGCTTCGCGAGAAATGGAAGAACCTACTACGTTTGTAATCGCCAAGGAGCGAGCACCAAGACGTTTTGCTTCTTTCAAAGCCGCCAATGTATCACTAGTTTCACCAGATTGGCTGATAACGATGCACAATGTAGAGCTGTCAGTCAATGGATTGCTGTAACGGTATTCGGACGCGATTTCCACATTAACAGGAATGCGAGCTAGGCTTTCAATGTATTTTTTTGTCACAAGGCCCGCATGGTATGCTGTACCACAAGCAACGATTAAAATATTTTTGATACTATCTACGTCAGATGCTTCCCAGTTTAATTCACTGAACAACGCTTGAGACATATCCTCAGAGATATGCGTACCAAATGTGTCGCGAACGGCTTTTGGTTGGTCATGAATTTCTTTCAACATGAAGTGTTCATAACCACCCTTTTCAGCAGCCTCTGCATTCCAAATTACATGGAATACTTTTTTGTTGATAGGGTTACCAGCACGATCAGATACGGATACGCTATCTTTCGTAACGATGGCAATTTCGCCATCGCTCAAGATGTATGTATCACGAGTATAGTTGATAATAGCTGGAATATCGGAGGCAACAAAGTTTTCGCCTTTGCCCAAACCGATAACTAATGGGTTTTCTTTTTTAGTACAGATGATTTTATCTGGTTCGTCCGCACAGATGATTTCCAATGCATAGGCACCATCAACGCGATCAAGCATACGACGAACAGTACCTTCAAAATTACCATCATACATATCTGCTAACAAGTGAGCGATAACTTCTGTATCTGTTTCAGATTTGAAATGGTAACCTTTTTGAAGTAATTCTTCTTTCAAAGGCATATAGTTTTCAATGATACCATTGTGAACTACAGCAAATTTCATATTTTCATCCGCATGAGGATGAGAGTTCATATCGGATGGACGACCATGCGTTGCCCAACGAGTATGACCAATACCTACTACGCCTTCGTTTGGATCTTGTTTAACGATGGCCTCTAAATTAGCAAGACGGCCAACCTTTTTTTGAATTTTGATAACATTATTGGCACCGATAACAGCGATACCTGCGGAATCATAACCACGATATTCTAATTTCGCCATACCATCCAATAAAAAATCTGCAGCTTGATTAAAGCCAATATATCCTACGATACCACACATAAATGTGACCTCCTGTAAGTGTTCTTAATGTATAAAACTCACTCAGATAATCTTTGTCGCAGCTGTTACCAACTGTTTTTGCCTTATCTGTTACGACATGAGTGTGCCGAGAGAGCATCCGCTGATGATTCGATAACCCTCTGCCTCGTCGGCCATAACGGCTGTCTCCGTTTGGCACCTGCGCTATTCGAATGTACGAATTTAGGTATCCTTTCTGAAAGTTCCGACAGATCTGGGTGTATTAACTCTATATATACCAACCTATATTATATAGGAATTGCCTGCATCCTGTAAAGACTGAGACAACTTCCCATACAGAGCATCCCCCATTTTCTGTAAGTAAATAAAACAAAAAACCGAATCCTCAATCCATGTCAATAGGATTCGGTCCTTCTCTAACTATATTCACATCTTGTCTCATAGCTTCATATAAAAAAACAAGGACTAATCAACTCTATTTTTCAGAGTGATTGGTCCTTATATATTAACTTTTTTAGTTGTTTTTTTATAACTATAGCATTATGTATTCCCGCATCACAATTCCACCAATTTATAAATATTAATGTACCTCTGCTGTTGCCTTATCTACTTCTTGAATGAGTAAGTCTGGCAATTCAGCACCGATACGTTGTTTAATCATATCGATAACTGGGCTACGAGTGGCTTTCATTTGATCGAATAGCGTTTGATTAAACGAAACGATTTCTGTACCAGAATCCGTTACAATTTTCGAACGGCCTGCCGCACGTTTATCAGTTTGATCACCAGCCCAAACCGTAGCATCCTTTGCTACTTCATCAACCAGTTTTTGTAAATCTGGTGGCAATTGATTGATAATTTTCGGGGAACCAATCAACACTACCGTATGGTAAATATGATTTGTAGTGGTTACGTATTTTTGTTGTTCATAAATGCGCGCCGCTACAATGGTTTCGATAGGATTTTCTTCACCATCAATCACGCCTTGTTGTAGGCCCATGTATACCTCAGACCAGGTCATCGGTGTTGGGTTTGCCCCCACGCCACGCCAAAATGCCAAGTGGTAGCGATTTTCCATGGTACGAATTTTCATACCTTTCAAATCATCAATACTAGCCACAGGTTTGTTGTTCGTCAATTGACGGAACCCTTGGTCAGTAATGCCGAGTAATGCGATGTTTTTCTCTGCATAGTAGCCTTTGAGTTTTTCAAATACCGGACTACCTTGAGCAATCACCTTACGAGCTACCTTTTCATTTGGGAATGCCATTGGGATATCGAACACTGCCGCTTGTGGCACGAAATTCACCTCTGGTGCCGAGTTTTGCGCCACAAAGGTTACATTGCCATTTTGGATACTTTCAATTAGCTCAATATCACCGCCCACCTGCGCATCAGAATAGTAATGGGCACGGATGCGACCATTGGAACGTTTTTCTAATTCATGCCCGAAATATTTCAAATATTTGAACGTTACTGTGTCACGCCCATTATCAGCCGCCAAATACACATCATAGACCTGGCGAGTCTGTTTGTCAGATTGACCACAACCGGCCACTGCAAGCATCGTCAATACCATCATTAGGAGTAATACTATTTTTTTCATATTCACTCCTCCTATTTCAAAAATGCCAAACTAATGTCTGGCACAAATGTAATAATTAATAACGCTACGATGAAAGCACCAATAAATGGAATCGCAAATTTAATAATGCGTTCCACAGGAATTTTAGTCAAAGCACTAGATACGAATAAGTTAACACCTAATGGCGGTGTTACGAAACCAATGGCTAAATTTACAACCATGATAATACCAAAGTGGATTGGATCGAAGCCAAAACTCTTTGCTAGTGGCAATAGAATCGGCGTCAACACGAGAATGGCTGGTGTTGTATCCATAACCATACCAACGAATAGTAAAATTACATTTACTAGTAAAATAAAGGCCACTGGATTATCTACGACACTCGTAATGGCTTGCTCGATAGTTTGTGGAACTTCCATAAACGTCAATACCCGAGCGAATGCAATGGCGGCAGCGATGATGAAAGCAATGCTAGCATACATCTTTACGCTGGCTTTCAAAATGCCATAAATATCCCCAATCCATACGCGTTTGTAAATGAACATAGCTACAAACAAAGAATAGAATACGGAGATAACCGCCGCCTCTGTAGGGGATGCGATACCACTGTATATGGTGCCCAAAATGATAATCGGAGACAATAGAGCCCAAAAACTATCAAGGAACAATTTCCATAAACCGTCTTGTTTTAATTCCTCATGGTAGGCGTTGAGTTTTTCACGGTTCTCACCATGTTTCCAGCAATAGTAATACGCATAAACCATCAAACAAATACCAATTAATAGGCCCGGTAAAATGCCACCGATAAACAATTTGCCTACTGACACGTTAGCTGCCTGTCCATAAAATATAAATGGAATGGATGGCGGAATGACTACGCCTACCCCACCGGCTACGGCCACCAAGGAGGTCGCAAACACACGATTATAGCCCAGCTTTGTAAGCACTGGAATCGTCATTGCCCCTACAGCCGCTGCCGTAGCAGGACCAGAACCAGAAATGGCGCCATAGAATAGACAAGTCACAACCACGGAAATCGGTAGACCTGCTTTCAACGGAGCGATGAAATAAGAAAAGAAGTTGAACATCTTTTCAGAAATACCGCCTTGGGCCATGATATTGCCAGACAGCATAAACATTGGCACTGCAAGAATAGGGAAACTGTTAATGCCAGAAATCATGGCACGTACGAGGTACGGCCCATCCGTCGGAAACCAACTATCCACAAGATGTGGCATAAAACTCATGCCCGCCAGCACCGTACCAATTGGCACAGCGAGACAAACAAGAAGGAAAAATGTAATACCTAATACTACTGGTGACATCTATTTATCCTCCAATCCGTGTAACTCATCTAACACGAAATTGCGTTTGCGTTTCTCTTTTACATTCTCGTAATTCATGACGCATTGTGCGATGCGAAGAAGAGATAAAAACGCACTAATCATAACAGATGCCTGTACGATGTACATTGGTACACCTAGAGCCGGGCTTATCTGTCCACTGGTGAAAGTCGCCGCCACCACTTGATAACCATAGCCAAGCATCAATGCAGCCACGGCTGTTTCAATAGCGAAAATAACATAATCTAGTATAGTCTGAACACCTTCAGGTAGCTTCATTTTAATAAGCTCTACGGCAATAGAACTTTGGTGTTTGATGCAATACGGAATGCCCAAGAACCCCGACCAAACAAACATAAAACGAACGAGTTCCTCAGACCAACTCAAAGAATTAGAAAATACATACCTTGCCACTACCTGCACCCCCATGATCAATGTCATCGCGGCTAATAGTAGGACCAGAATAATTTCCTCGAAATATTCATCAATCCACTTCATAGTGCTCCCCCCCCATAGCAAAAAATAATTAATATCTGATTCTAATTAATATCTGATTCTATAGATATGTGTTCTATTATAGCCAATCGCTCTACAGTATGCAATTGTTTTCTCCAGGTAGATATTTTTGTTTTATCTTCGTCCTAGGCTCTGTAAATGAAAAGGCCACCATATTCCACTCGTGCTCCGAACGCCTTTGGCGTAAGTCTCAAAGGTGTGCGCTAGATAGTTGCACTGTCTCTTTGTCTAATTCTGTTCTCGTCCATTTAATCCTATGAAGTTTCACCAGAATGACCTCGACATTTCGTTGTGGATAGATGCTTAGCACAACTGTTTAATTTAGATCTTACTAATTTAATCCGATGGAGATTGGAAAGAATCATTTCGACACTTAGCTGAACAAGAATTCAGGTGACATTTTAATGAATTATATATATGATAGTGGTATAGATATAAATTCTCATTTTGTTAATTATATGCACTACATCCAAGGAGGTTTATTATGTTAGATTTAATCATCACCGTCCATGACGAGGCTAATGTTGGCGAGATTCACGCATATACACAGGATAATGTATTGGCAGGACGTATTACATATGTAAAAAACGATGCCCACCATATTACCATTGAACACACCTATGTAGAAGAAGCCTTTAACGGACAAGGTGTGGGCGGACAATTGGTGAAAGCAGCGATTGAGTATTGTGAAGCTAACAATATCAAAATCACCCCGGTGTGCCCGTATGTGGTTCACTATTTTGAAAAACACGCTGATGAAGTAGCTTCAGTTCTTTACAAGTAATCGGTAGATGGTGTGGCGAAAGATGTTTTTGTTCCGTTCACCTTACATACTAATTAAATAGAAAGAGCGACGAATTCCACTCTTGTTCCGAACTCCTTCGGCGTAAGTCACAATCGTAGAACACGTCACTCTTTCTATTTATAATCCCATCTACTAGCCACTAAAACAAAAATATCTTTCGTTGCACGGTTCTACATTAACGGTGTAAAGAACTATAATCTACAGCATCTACGGTATATGGAAACAGTGAACCACATCCGGAGCACACTTTTCCAAACCAACCAGATAAGTTTGGCAATCTAGCTTCTATACATCTTTGAAAAACATAATTTTATATATATCTACCGTTTTAGAGTTATGTCGTTTTTCCGCTAGTTCTTTATTATCATTCTGGTGGTCAATCCCAGATGATAATAAATTCATACTTCCAATAAGATACCATTCATTATCTTTTATAAATAATTTGTCATGCGTATCTGATTCTAATACTCTTAATAAATAATCCTTTCCAAGTTTTTGATATATCCGTTTTATTTCCTTAATAGCTTCTCTCGAATTTTCTAGCCTCCTTTTATTATCTAAATACTTAGTAGATGCTGGGTCTCCATATCCATAAATTATTTTAGTTACCACATTATTTTTAGCCAGTTCTTCAAAGCAAGACTTATAAGTATCCTTCACCAACTTTTTACTGACCCACGGTGAAATTATACAGACTTCGGTCTTCGCCGACTTTAATCCGTCCATAAAAACTTGCCGAATTTCTTCACTCTGGAGAATTTGATCATCGAGATGTTTCTCACTATTTAAAGCTTCTATCGCTTTTATTTGTTCACTATAGGATGCATGTAGCTCATCAATTTGTTTTTTTAGCTCTTGCTTATCAGTTTCCAATTGTTCATTTTGTTTTTTTTAATCCTGATCGTAAATTGTGAGCTTTTTATTTCGCCAATGTACCTTCTACTGCACCTTTTATTTACCTAGTATATTATTAGTAAAACACCACTACATACTATCTATTACTAAACATAAATTAATCTAATTACTCTTGTAGAGAAGGCTATCTGGCCTTTAAGTTTTTCTCCCCCAAATACTATCTATTAGGCTCTCATAACAGTATTGACGCTTATAAATAAAAGAACACAATGTGTTTCGCTTTGTGAATTACGCCGAAGGCGTTCGGAACAAAAGAAATACATTGTGTTTTTCATTTACTATCTATTAAATTGTATTTACGAGCCTAACAGATTTCAGCAACTACTCCGCTAACCCTTGTTCATGAGCAATGACGTCAGCGATTTCTTGGCATAATGATTGTAGTTCTGTTTGATCCGGCCCTTCAGCCATAACGCGAATCAATGGTTCCGTACCAGAAGCACGGACGAGAACGCGGCCGCTGTCACCAAGTTCACCTTCTGCTGTTACGATAGCAGCTTTAATCAAATCGTTATCTTCCCAACCAGTTTTTGTGACAACGCGAACGTTCACCAGAACTTGTGGGTATTTAGTCATAATTTTAGCTAGTTCAGACAAGGGTTTGCCAGATTCTTTCACCAAGGCAGCCACTTGAACAGCTGTGAGCATGCCATCACCGGTAGTGTTATGATCCAAGAAAATAACGTGGCCAGATTGTTCGCCACCAACGGAATATCCGTGTTCGCGCATGTATTCAAGCACGTAACGGTCACCTACAGCAGTGCTGTAGGTGTGCATACCTAATTCTTTAGCTGCTTTGTGGAAGCCGATATTACTCATTACGGTACCAACAACCATATTATCTTTCAATTTGCCTTCGTTTTTCAATTTCATGGCGCAAAGCAACATGATTTGGTCCCCATCAAGAGTTTCCCCTTCATTATCGATGAGCAAGCAACGATCCGCATCACCATCGTTAGCGATACCAAAATCGGCTTTATGTTGCAATACTGCAACACGAAGGCCTTCTAAATGTGTGGATCCACAATGATGATTAATATTTACCCCATCTGGAGCGATATTGATGTTAATCACTTTAGCGCCAAGACCAGATAGAATTTCAGGGCCTACGCTAGAAGCTGCACCATTGGCACCGTCATATACGATAGTCAAACCTTCTAGGGATGTATCGATAGTATGGCGCACAAAATGTGCATAATGATGCGCTAAATTACTATTGTACTCAATAGTACCAATACCGTCACCAGTAGGACGAGGCAATTCATTATCTGCACTTTGGTGTACGTATTGTTCAATTTCATCCTCTACTGCATCAGGTAATTTGAAACCATTACCATCGAAGAATTTAATACCATTATCTGGGAATGGGTTATGCGATGCAGAAATGACGACACCTGCATCAAAGCTTTGTTGACGCACTAAATATGCCACTGCTGGTGTAGGCACAATGCCAGCCATCACAACATTGCCGCCTACGGAGCAAATTCCTGATGCCAAAGAGCTTTCAAGCATGGAACCAGAAATACGAGTATCTCTACCGATCAAGAACGTTGGATGTTCTTTCACCTTACTAAAATGTGTTGCCGCCGCACGTCCCAAGTGGTATGCCAATTCAGGTGTCAAAAACTCATTGACCACACCGCGTACACCGTCAGTACCAAATAATCGAGCCATAATATCCTCCAGTACGCCGTCCCTCTTGGGTCGACGTCAACTATCTATGTTCAAACTATATACATTATACAACTATATGTATTATCTAACTAGTCAACTATCTATGTTCAAACTATATACATTATACAACTATATGTATTATCTAACTATATATATTATTTATATATTATTTCCATAAGTTACCTACAGATTGAAATATACCACTATTTACCGACTGGTTTGTATTTCGCCATACATATAATGGCCGTTTCTGCACCATCAAGAGCAGCGCTCATGATGCCACCCGCATAGCCAGCGCCCTCACCCATAGGATAAAACCCTCCTACTGTAGGGGAAACACGGTTGGTATCTCGCCCCATCCGTAGAGGTGCAGATGTTCTCGTTTCTACACCGGTCATACAAATATCTGCATTATCAAAACCATGAATACGTCGTCCCCAGTACGGCAATGCTCGCTCCAATACGGACGTTACAAAATCTGGCAAACAATCATGTAAATCTCGATCCACGATGGCTGGTTCATAACTGTGAAGGCTATTTCCTACACTGGCGGAACTTTCACCAGCATCAGCTAATAATTCACGCCCTCGTTGCGCTGTTTCCTCATCTTTACTATGTGCCAAGAAGCTACCGATAGTCTGAGCTGGCGCCGCATAGTTAGCGCCACCTAATTCATAGGCTTTGCGTTCCCAAGTTCGTTGGAAGGCTACCCCATCTAAAGGATGCTGACCAAAATCATCTGGTGACACATTGACTACGAGAGCACTGTTGGCAATACCGCTATCACGAGCATACAAACTCATGCCATTTGTCACAACGCCACCATTTTCAGACGCACTCGCTACCACTTGCCCCCCTGGACACATACAGAAGCTATAGGATGTCCGGCCGGTTTCCCCATCATGATACACCAAAGAATATTCTGCCGCACCAAGGCCAAGTTCTTCTGGCATAACACCATATTGAGACACATCAATCATAGATTGTGGATGTTCTATACGTACACCAATAGCAAAGGGTTTAGCCTCCATGGCCACATGACGTTCATAGAGCATTTCATAAGTATCTCGTGCACTATGGCCTACGCCAGATAATACTATTGTCGTATCAATTCGTTCGGAACCATTGACCTCGACACCTACAATATGGCCAGCCTCAATGAATAAATCCGTTACTTGTGCACCAAACCGAACAGTACCGCCCCATTCGATAATACGCTCACGCATATTTTTAACCATAGTTCGGAGTTTATCAGTTCCCACATGTGGTTTATGTTTATACAAAATCTCTTGAGGTGCCCCAAATTCCACAAAATATTCTGCAATTTCATGTAATCTTGGATGGGTTACACGAGTTGTCAATTTTCCATCAGAAAAGGTACCTGCACCACCTTCACCAAATTGAACATTAGAGGTCGGTTTAAATTGGCCTTCTTTCCAGAATGCCTCAATATCCGCAGTTCTTGTATCTACATCTTGACCACGTTCCAACACGATTGGTGCATAACCTTCACGGGCTAAGTAAAATGCCGCCAACATACCTGCTGGGCCAAATCCCATAACTACAGGGCGATGCGCTAATGGTACATTCCCTTGTACAATTGGCTCTGGCGCCTCTGGCGTAATCACGCTAAAGTTTTTATCCTTTTGGAGTTTTTTCATCACTGTAGTTTCGTCATGAACCTCTATAAATAAGGTATATACAAAAACTACATTTGGTTTTTTCCGTGCATCAACGGCACGACGAACCACGTGGATATCTTGAATTTGACCACGTAATGGAGGAAACTTTTTCTCCAACAACTCTTGCAAACCTGTTTTCACCGTAACGGCTACACGCAGGTTAATTAATCTAATCATATTATTCCTTTTTTACAATCTCAACTTTGACATTTACAGTCTTAGTTGTACTAGTTACCCCATTAGGGAGTAATAAGTTATATGAACCTTCTACATTCGCGGTAGCTCCCGAAATGTTAACTAAATCAGTCTGTGCTTGTGTAATTGAATCCATCAATTCTTCACGCCCTAGAATGGTAACCTGTGCTGGTGTAGATGTTATGGCTTTTACCACATAACCAGGTGCCACTGCCCCTGTAGTCGACACCACTACAGGCACGGCTTTTTCTGTACGAACCGAATTCAATTCATATTGAGCCTGTGCTTGCGCAGGATTAATGGCTAAATCGAGGACATTCCCGTTCGCATCCCACGCTTCAAGAGCGCCTACACTAGTAAAGTTTTTCGTTTGACCTGTCACATCTACTTTCATAACTACACGAGCCATTTTATCAAGTAATTGTTTTCGTCCTGTCACAGTCACCTCTTTAGGGGATGTTGTGACACTCTGAATAGCCACCGTATCAGATAGTTTTCCCACCGGAACAATTTCTACATTCATTCTTTTTTCTGCATATTCATCAACAGAAATAGATATGGAATCTGGCGTCAATGCGACTACATTCATACCATTAGGTGGTGTAAAGTATACTATTAAATTAGCTTGACCTGGTGATACCGCCGAAGCATCTACGTAAGCTTTCAAATTTTCATGTTGAACATTTAAAATTTTATCCCGTGGACCACTGAGGGTAACACGTATATCTGATGGCAATCCATCTAAAATATATTGAGAATTTAAATTTTGTACTTGTAAAGGTACACGATAGCTAACTTCTATAGTAGGATTCTGATCTTTCATAATGAAAAACCACATGAATATGGCTGCTAGTACCGACAATATTTTGGCCGGCCAGTTTCCTCTCAAATGTTTCATCATTTGGAACCACCCCATTTCCACATACCCGTAATTGTTTGACGAGGGCGTTCCATAAATGTCCGCAAGGCTTCTTTAATTTGATCCTCTGGCAAATGGCGATAAATATGACCGCCATAAGTATAGGAAATCTTACCAGTTTCCTCACTGACAACGACAACAACACAGTCAGCCTGCTCTGAAAGGCCTATGGCCGCTCTATGACGAGTACCAAGTTCTGTACTCAATGTGCGATCTTCTGTCAATGGCAACAAACAACCCGCTGCCATAATACGACCATTGCGAATAATCATGGCCCCATCATGAAGCGGTGTACTAGGAACGAATATATTTTTAATTAATTCTCGAGATAATTTCGCATCCACAAGAATCCCTGTATCAATATAATCACCGAGCCCAACCTCACGTTCAAATACCATGAGGGCCCCTGTATGTTCACGAGACATAACTCGAGCAGCGGCCATAACTTCATTAATAGCGGAATCCATCTCTGCCTCTGAGACATTTTGCGCACGATTAAAAATTCGACCACGCCCTAGTTGCTCTAAGGCTCGACGTAGTTCTGGTTGGAATACTACAGGTAAGGCAAACAAAAGTACTGTCATCCCTTGTTGTAGAATCCAATTAATAACATATAGGTTCAGTGTGTGACTCACAACATTTATGAAAGCTAACACTAATAAACCTTTTAACAAGGATACAGCACGTGTATCTTTTAGTTGCTTATAAACGAAATAAATCGCTACAGCAACGGTCATGATATCTATAAAATCAAGAAACCGGAAGGTCTCTATTAACGAACTAAACTGCATGGGGGTGGTTCAACTCCTAACGGTAAAATAATTAGAATCTATGGATCTCAATGCTCACACAATTTTCAAACCGCAAACTGCGCTATCGACTGTGTTTTCACAAAACTATACGTTCTGTATTTCTATCCATACATCCATTTGTCCACCGCAAACCATACCTTCTTTAACAGCTACATCGTCGTCAAGCAATACTTGAATACGTCGATGTGATTCCTTTTTTTCTAAGGATTCTACAGCACTCAAGCGAATTTCATTTTCTGCACGGCCTCCACCGATGGTACCAAAAATACCACCATCTGGATAGACAACCATGCTAGTGCCCGCTTTACGAGGTGTAGAGCCTTTTGTATATAAAATAGTGGCTACTGCCAAAATTTTGTCAGTACGTTGACTCAAATATTCAACAAACTCACGATTCATTTGGTATCCTCCGTTCTCTCAAATGTTCCCCTTGTTTACCACGGGTTACCGCTAAATATTCACTCACAATGGATAAAGCGATTTCCTCGGGTGTTTGCGCCCCAATGTTCAAGCCAATTGGTGCATAAAGCATATCTAGCTCCTCTTTAGACCAACCTTGCTCTACCATCACATCTTTTGCATAGCGAATACGTTGGTGGCTACCCATGATGCCCATGTATGTTGGTAGTTGGTCACGCAATTGCTGTAAACAAATATTGTCATATTCATGGGCTCTCGTAACTACGATAAACCCATTATATTCATTGAGTGGCAATACATCTTTGAAACTTTCCATCGGCGTACAAACGCGGTCCACGCGCTCATCAAAGAAATCAGGGCGCAAATATTCCGCACGGTCATCAACCACCGTTACTTGGCAACCGATAAAGAGCAATAAATCTGTAATTGCTCTACTCACATGACCAGCACCGAGTACGAGGACACGAGGATCTTTTTCTACAGGTTGCACAAAGCATTCCAAGTCTCCCACCACACAAAGACTATTCATCTTCGCGGAGTTTACATTGAACCCTTCAATAGGTGAACCATACAAAACTGCACCATCATCACCATAAATAGTTTTATCCCCTTTTCTAGGGCCTGACAAAATGGTAACCATCATAGTTCCTTCTGCAGTTTGTAGGCGTTCTTTCATTACGTCATATACGCTAATCATAGTAACCTCAATCACTCTTCCATAATATATTCTATTTAGCTACGCCCACTAATGTAGGCACAGTTATATTCTGTATTATTAGCAAAATTGCTTATCTTTTTCTACTTGGTATTCCCACGCAGTAATGGCCTCCATAGCGCCACCACCAACGGCAAGGGATTTATCTGAAATGCTGTAGCAATGGAATTCCTCGCAACGAGCATCTACGTCAGCTAATTTAAAACCTTCTGTAACCATGAGGCCATTTTTCAAAATGCCTCGCAATATACCTGTAATTTTAGCACGTACAGGTATATCCTCTACATAACCAATGACTTCATTGGCTTGTACACTGTCGCCAATATGGCGTTTTGCAGTAAATAGGCCTTCTGCAGGAGAGTGAATAACACGTTCATGAGTATACCCACCGACATTACCAGGAATGCCCGTATTTGGCTGCGCTGAACCATCATAAATACAACGACCTAACCGATGGCCTCTCATGGTTTCAATCACCACATCTACGTCGACACCAGCGGTAAAGCCAGGTCCGAGGCCAATTACTAAATCTGCATCATAGGCTTGTGTGCCTTTATTAACCTTCGCCAAAATACCGTCAACAACGACATCTGGCTTGAAGGCTTGTAATACATCTAAATACGCATCTGTCACAACAGGAATCACATCAGTATTGATAAGATTCTTCGCCTCTATCATAGATACATGGCGTGCCACAAAGCGCTCTAATACCATTTCTCCACGATGTACCGCATTACCATAAGAGACTTCACGGCGAATCATAGTAGGAATAGCAATTTCATTAACGATAACAGGATATCCTGCTCGTTTCAAGCGATAAATCACACCGGATGCAATATCGCCTCCGCTACGTACTAATACTAGTGGTTTCATTTAGACCTCTCTATTTCTAGTAATCGTTGATAATCATCTGGTGTATCTACATCAACCCCCATGTCCTCTTGTATGGACACATAAGTGACGTAAGGTTTGCCCGTCTCCTTGAGGATACGGCGTCCCCCTCTATCTCCGTCAATTTGTTTGAGTTCGTTAAACCAGTGCGCCCCAAACAGCACCGGGTTTCCTGGCTGTTGGCTTTCACCATAACGTGGACAAACAATAGCCTGCTCGGAATGCTGTGCTTGAAATTGTGTGACCAATTTCGACACCACCCCGGCAGACAACAGAGGTTGATCACCCACTGAACATACTATTCCGTCCAGATGAACGTTCAATGAGTTAGCTAATTCACACACTGCATTAACACCAATTTGTAATGACACACTTTGCCCTCTAGAGGGCTCTGGATTTTGCACACTAGTAAATCCATATTGACTCAAAATCGGCACCAACTCATCATGAGTGAGACCCGTGACAGCCACATAGGGATGTTCATAGGCCTCACCTACACCATGAATACAACCTAGAGCCTGACAGACTCCGCCTGTCAACGCATCACACACGGAGTCTAAAATAGTTCCTTCCAACCAAGGAAGTAGTTGTTTATTTTTTCCCATCCGCTTGGATTCACCAGCGGTGAGCAATACAATTCCTATCGCCATAACTCAGACATTATCGGCATTGAATAATCCGACGAATTTCGCAGCTTGCCTTGTATCCATCGGCTAAATAAATAGCTGTAATATCACTATCCACCACATGGTCGATAAAATCGTCAATCACACGATGTTGCACTGTATCATAACCAGTACAGAACAAGATTTTACGACCTTTGCTGTATTGGAACAAACCTTTTTTATCTAGCACCACATGTGCCAGCATGCTAGGTGTAACGATAGCGCCTTCTTGGCGCCCCATAATATCCTTCACGAGTTCAATATTATGCACATGCTCCTCATCCAAAGAGGAACCCAACATTTGAAGATTCACCACACCGATAGTGGTCTGTGTCAACTCTGGGATAACTGGTTCTGTAGTTTTCGGTGCTTTCAGCCATTTTTCCTTAGCCCCATCCGCCTCAACAATAATTTGCCATTTATGATGTAATTTGCTCATATCGTCGATTTGTTTAGAATCCAAGGCTTGTACTTTCGTACCGTCCACACCGGTAAACCATGCCGCGCATTGACCTTTGAGGACCGCTGCTGTGCATGCCTCGTCCGCTTTGTTGATATCCGTACCATAGAATGGGTTCCATTGTGCCACTTGTGATTCGTAGAGGTGGGTTGTGGTCGTAACCATCACAGATTGCCCTGCCAAACGGCCATACTCTACCAATTTTGAAAGTACCGTCGTTTTGCCACCGGCCCCTACGAGGGCTACAATGCCAGGTTTAATGAGTCGATTCCAATAATGAGTTTGCGTTGTCATACAATCAGTCCTCCTTATGGGATAGAGAGATTTTGCTTGCACCTCGGTGATTTCGCAGGTCCTAATCGGCGCATCTCACACAATAATTAGGCACTACGAAATACACTTTGGTGAAAGCTACAAAAATATCTATACTTTATATTTCTCGTCCATACCCATAAATACCTTCTCAGGAGTCATAGGTAATGTACGAACATCTGCACCAACTGCATTTTTAATAGCATGTTGGATTGATGGACAAGCTGTATTAATAACGACCTCGCCGATGGATTTCACACCATAAGCACTGGTAGGTTCATAGGATTCTACAAATTCCGTATGTAATGTTCCCATGTCTTGACGGGTAGGAATTTTATAAGTCATAAATGTATCTGTTTCGAGTTTACCGGACGCACTATAACGCACATCTTCGTATAGAGCCATGCCAATACCTTGCACTACCCCGCCTTCCACTTGGACACGCGCCAATGTTGGATTAATTACCGTACCACAGTCAACAACAGAATAAAAATTCACTGGTGTCACTTGACCGGTTTGGGTATCTACCTTCACCTCAGCAATGGATGCCATGAATGGTGGAGGAGATGTATGACTGCCCCAAGAGGCAAAACCCGACAATTGACCATAGGTAGGACCAAAATTAACCAGCAATTTTGGCGCCAATTCTGCAACGGTCATTGTTTTAGATCCATCTTTTGTAGTAGCCACAAGGCCATCAAATTCGATAGTGTCTGCCTCAACATCCATAAATTTAGCGAACGTATCTACAATTTTCTTCACTAATTCTTCGGCTGC
This sequence comes from Veillonella absiana, assembly GCF_032970865.1. Lineage (NCBI taxonomy): Bacteria > Bacillati > Bacillota > Negativicutes > Veillonellales > Veillonellaceae > Veillonella > Veillonella absiana. The sequence goes on from NZ_JAWJZB010000001.1 coordinate 215,758, forward strand.
CGTTTTTGCAGCTGTACCAGTAACATAGGTTGTACTAGATGCATAAGAACCTGGGTCGAATGGTACCACGTCAGTATCTGATTCAACAACGGTCATGTATTCCATTGGACAACCTATGATTTCACAAGCCATCTGCGCCAATACAGTATTAGAACCCATGCCCATATCAGAGGAGCCTGTGTAGAGTGTATAACGGCCGTCATCACCTAAACGAATTTCAACGGACGCTGTATCAATTTTGGCGATACCAGAACCTTGCAATGCCAAAGACATACCAAGGCCTCCACGGTAACGGTCATCGATTTGCCAACTATGTGGACGTTCATCCCAGCCGGCCATTTTCTTAACCTTCTCCACAGCCTCTTGGAACAAACCAGATTCCATATATTCATCTTCATCGTACACGAGACTTTGCTCGCCTACAGCGATCAAATTCTTCTGCCGAAGTTCTGCAGGGTCCATGCCTAGCTCATCAGCCAAACGGTTCACTGCACATTCTAATGGCCATAAAGCCTCTGTAGCACCATATCCACGGAAGGCACCACCTGGAGAATGATTCATATACACCGCTTCAGAACCATAATGAACGGCTGTATTTTTATTATACAACGGCACTGATTTATGTTCCGCTGCCGTTGTGGTAGTAAATGCATGTGTGCCGTGAGCCCCTGCATCTGTAAGGGCGTACATATCAATAACCTTGATGATACCGTCTTTATCGGCACCAATACGGATATTCCAATCGCGGCCATGACGTGTAGTGGAGCATGTTTGTGCTTCCTTACGTTCATACACAAGAACAGCTGGTTTTTGTAACTTCCAAGTTACAAAGGCTACCATCAACTCTGTGCAAGCGGTCTGTTTAGAACCAAAGCCACCACCGATACGAGGTTTAATAACGCGAATCTTGGAGGTTGGAATGCCTAATGCACGAGATACATGACGGCGCACGTGGAATACGATTTGCGTGGAGCTTACTAATACCAAACGACCTAGTGCGTCGATATAACCAAATGTTTGGAAGGGTTCCATCGCGGATTGTACAGTTGCTTGATTATAGTACGTACCTTCCACAATGTGGTCACATTTAGCGAGTTCACCTTCCACATCGCCGACTGTTTTATGGTAGGAAATAGCAATATTACGTTTTGGTTCTGCCCCAACGTTCATATTGAAATGGATATCGTCCTCTGGATGCACAATCGTTTCATTATCGATAGCCGTATGAAGGTCTAATACAGGTTTCATCACCTCGTATTTCACCTTAATCAACGGCATTGCCTTTAGGGCCGTCGCTTCATCACGAGCTACCACTAGGGCCACTTCATCACCTACATAACGCACGATTTCATCAAGAATGAGCGCATCATAGGCAGATGGTTCTGGATAGGATTGGCCAGCTAGAGTAAATCGAGTTTTAGGCACATCTTTGTATGTATATACCGCTTCTACGCCTGGTACCAATAAAGCTTTGGATACGTCAATATCTATAATGCGAGCCATCGCATGAGGGCTGCGCAATACTTTAATAATGAGGGCATCTTTCGGGATAAAATCGCTAGTGTACGCTGGTTTACCACTCAAGATGCCTTTATGGTCTACCTTTTTATAGGATTTGCCTACATGTTTCATGCGTTTCCTCCCTGTAAAAATTTACGAACACCGCGAAGTTGAGATTCATAACCTGTGCAACGGCAAAGGTTACCAATCAAATATTCACGAATTTCATCATCGCTCGCGCTTGGATTACGTCGTTTCAACGCCAACGCACTCATCATCATGCCTGTAGTACAGAAGCCACATTGATCGGCCCCTTCAGATGCCAGGCAATCAGCTAATTGGGATGCTTCTTCTTCAAGACCTTCTAATGTAGTGATCTCATGACCAGGTGCACGGAAGGTTGGGTATGCACAGGATAATGTCACTTCGCCGTCCACCCATACCGTACAAAGGCCACAGTTCGTTGTATCACAACCACAACGAACACTATAAAAACCAAGACCTCGCAATGTGTCTAGTAACATTTCGTCGGTAGCAACATTAACAGGAACGTTTTTGCCATTAATTTTAAGTACTAGTTCCATGCTTCTACCTCCTTCACTAAACGAACCACCATGGATTTAGTCATGGCTTGGCGATATTCTTTTGATGCATGAGAGTTCTTTTGTAAATTTAATTCTTCCGCTGCCAGCTCACCAGCTTCTTTAGCGGCAGCTGCGCCTTTTTCTGTTAATAGAGCGCTCGCTTTTACAGCCTTCATAGGTGCGCCTGGACGAGTACCAACGTATACAGCATAGCCAGTCTCATCCTTGCGGATAGAACCAGTTAAATACGGGAAATCACCACGAGAAATACGGAGAGCCTCTATGGCTACTGGTACTTCATAATTAGGAATGCGGATTTCCACTAAAATATCACGATCGCGATAGGTCATATAATCCTCAAGGCTCATACGACCACCATTAGCAAGGACTACGTCGGCCTTTACAGCGAGGAGGGCTGGAATAATATCGGAGAAACCGAAACGACTCGCTACGGAACCGCCCATGGTCGCCATATTTCTAAATTGAACACCTAGGATTTCATGAATACCTGCAGGAATGATGCCCTTTACAAATTGACGAAGTGGCTCGAATTGCTCCACATCGCTTTGTGTTGCCATAGCACCAATAACAAACTCATTATTTTCTTCTTTCACATAACGAAGGCCAAGCTCGCTCAAATCAATCACGACAGGCCAAATACGACGACCTAATCGAATCCAGCACCCACCGGCGAGGAGTGGTGCCATTTTGTTTTTAACCGCTGCTTCATAGGCTTCGGCAACCGTCTTCGGTTGAATGACTTTAGAAAATGCTAACATATGATTTCCTCTCAATGTTATAATTGAACCATGATTACTAAAACTACACTTACAAACTATTGTCAAAAATTACATATACCCGTCGTCGGCGTCGCACCGTGGCCACTCCCCACAGAGGCTCGCGAGATTTTGTTCGAATCCGAACCATGTCCGTTTACCGAACCTGACATCGATGCACGTCTATCCGGTAATACAGATTTTACGCCTCACAGCGCTATCGTCTGTCTATTCCCATACTATGTACCCCATACTGGTGAAAGCAATCTCTCACGGTATACGTGGTCGGAGGATTATCACCTGGTGGTACCAGCCTATCTACAGCGTTTGGTGGACCGTCTTTCCCGGAACTATCCTGGTGAAAGCTTCTCCATTCACTGTGACACATCACCTCTAGCGGATCGCTACATGGCCTATTTGGCAGGACTTGGATTTTACGGCAAAAATCATTGCTTTATTAACCCCGTGTACGGCTCCTTCGTGTTCATCGGTACCATATTAACCTCTCTCGAGATTGAACCAGATATCCCCATGAGTGATACTTGCTTAGGATGTAATCGCTGTATCACTGCTTGTCCAGGACAATCACTGGGGAAAATTTCCACCAATCGTCAGACGTCAACCGCAACCGCAACCGCAACCGCAACCGCAACCGCAACCGCAACCGCAACCGCAACCGCAACCGAGCATAGCATATTTGGTTTTGAAACCTGCAAGAGCTATCTCACCCAGAAAAAAGGCGATTTAACTGAATCGGAACAGCACATTATACAAAAGACACCGCTTATTTTTGGTTGCGACGTGTGTCAGGATGTATGTCCTCATAATCAGAATCTTCCGACCACACCCATCCAGGAATTCCACGCTATCGATCCAAAGGTAGATGTATCTGCCTTTGAAGCCATGACGAACAAGGAATTCAAGGCCGCTTATGGGCATAAATCCTTTGCGTGGCGAGGCAAGAAAATTCTAATTCGTAACGACGAATATATTCACAAAAAATCAAAATAAACACTATATAATTATTATACTATATGCATCACCGTCTATACAGACATTATTTACTGGTCATATCGTAATAATTTAATGTATCTAAAGACTGACTTAATGCAGGAATGTACAGTTCAAGAAACTTATCTACTTCTGGCATATGCAAATCCTTTAATTTTTGCAAAATGCTAGAATATGCTTCATTGAACTCATCATTACCTGCATTTTTTTCATGTACACATTTCATGAAAGCTGAAATTGTGTCCGCTGCTTTCACCAGTGACCATTCATCGGATTCCTCAGCGTCCACAATCATCGGTTTATACGTAGCTTGCAATTCTGCAGGCAATGTGGAAAGCATTTTTTCTTGCGCCAATGTTTCCACCTCACCGTAGAGGCTACGCAATTTAGGATCAAAATACTTGATTGGCGTAGGCATATCACCGGTAAAAATTTCGCTCACCTCATGATACATAGCCATCACAGCCACCTTATTCACATCTACAGTACCACCAAAATATTCATTTTTTATACATGCCAAATTGTGTGCCACAAAGGCCACTTCTAGGCTGTGCTCCTGTATATTTTCTGTTTCTGTGTTCCGCATCAATCCCCAGCGTTTAATAAAACGCATGCGATGCAAGAATGCAAAAAATGAACTCGTCATAAAGACTCCTTATTTATCTCTTAACGCCGCAACCTCAAATCCATAATCAAGAAAAGCCGGTGCATCAGTCCAACGATCATCATCGTTCAAGAGGACCACAATCATAGTATGTCTATCCCGCGTGGCTGAGGCAATTAAGCAATCCCCTGCCGCTTCTGTATATCCTGTTTTCAGCCCATTCGCACCAGGGTATTTATTTCGGATAAAGAGATTCGTTGTACGTACGGTTTCGGCAGCACGATTTTGATATTTAACAGTGTAATAATCATTGGCCACCTTGTCTCGAAACATTTTATATTTCATACCGTATGCCGCAATCATTGCAAGGTCACGGGCTGTAGAATAATGACCTTGTTGCGTTAATCCATGGGGATTGAGAAAATGACTATGCTTAGCTCCCGCCTTTTTCGCGACTTCGTTCATAGCTTTTGCGAAATTGTGCACAGAACCACTCACATTTTCAGCCACCACAACGGCCGCATCATTACCACTAGCTACCATCATACCTTCAATGACAGCTTCTAATGGTAATTGATCGCCTACACGCAAGCCTAAATTAGATTCCTCCATGCTAACCGCATAGGGACTCACCGTGGCTAATTCATCAAGGAGTGTTCCTTTTTTTTCAAGAGCCGTCAACAAGGTCACCATCTTGGTAGTGCTAGCTGGATGCATCCATTTATCAGGATTCTTTTCAAAGAGAATTTCGCCGGTGTCCGCATCAATAAGCACGGCCGCTCCTGCAATCGTAGTAGGTGCGATAGGTTTTACTGTCAATTGGCTCACATCAACATTGCCAATGTCTGTATTATTTGTGTCAATAACAGCCACTTCTTTGGCGCCATTTTTTTGAGATGCCACAGTCGATTGACTCAGAATACTACTAGATGAACTAGCCGCCTGAACTGTGGAGCCCCCCATAAGACTTGCAGTAAAACTCAACATGAGTAGAACAGGCATTATTTTATTTCGTAATGTACTACATTTCATATACTTATTTAAATTTTTTCTCCTTAAATCGTTGCTTGTTCATCCTTTGTCACATCTGCATCAGACTCAGGATTATCTACAAGATCAATATTATTTTTCGTTTCTTCAGGTGCTTCATACACATGTATAACCCGTTGAGGGTATGGAATATCGATGCCATTAGCATCGAAAGTATCTTTCACTTGGGACATAATTTCATAAAATACAGGCCAATACTTCTCTGTACGTACTTTTGGATACGCCACAATACGCACAGAATTTTCAGCAAATTCTCGAATCCCAATTTCCAGAGTATCCGCATTGATAATCTCATCATGAGATTTAAAAATTGTTTTTAGCAATTCAATAGCCATGTGATGATCATTGGCATAATTAATATCAAAGGAAAAACTCATAACCCGCTCGTTAACAGTAGTCGTATTCGTCACCACTTGCGATGTAAGTAAGGAGTTTGGTACATAGACTAATTTATTTTCCTTCGTGGCGATAACGGTATGCATGAATTGGATACTTTTAACAGTGCCCTCTACATTATTATCCGTAGAAATCCAATCGCCCGCCTTAAATGGTTTAAATAATAGCAGTAATAAACCAGAAGCAAAATTGGACATATTATTCTGCAGAGCCAAACCAATGGCGATACCAAAGGCACCAAAAGCAGCTACAAAGGATGTAGTAGGAATACCGATTTGGTTAATACATATGAGCACTAAAACACCATACATAGTGTAATACGCAATTTGACTGATAAATGTCATCGCTGTGCGATCATAATTACCATGAATCATTACCTTTTCAATCATTTGGCGAATAAATCGAATAATCGCTCGGCCAATCAAAAATGTAATAATAGCGATGATAATATCTGGTCCTCGATCCCCCACCCAAGTGTGAAATCGTTTTAATAAATTCGCATCTTTAAAAAATATGCTTTCTAAATCTGCCCAAAATTCTGACATAGCAAAACCTCATATAATTCAAATATTTTAATATCTCTAGTATACCAAATTATGATGGTGAAAGTATGGTATAATTTGAAAAGTAGTCATACTAATTTGACAAAAAAATCGTTTCATTCAATTTGCAAACACTTTGCAACCAATTGTCTGTCCTATTCAATCAAGTAACAATAACATAGCGTATAGATGTTAAGATTATACGCAAGGAGATATTATGTCATACAACAATCCTTACATGGCCCCTAGCGAACTCGCTACGGGTGGCTATATCAACTATGAGCCGTCAGCCATAACAGTGACGTTCATGGATGTACACTATTCCTTAAGCACTGGGCAACTCAATGGTGGCTTTCACCACACACTAGGCATTCGTAACCAACAATTAACATTTATGGTAAATACAGAAAAAGAATTGCCTGGTGGCTCTGCAGCAGAGTATTTGTCTATGGAGTTCCAGCATTTAGATTTACCAATCCACTTCTGCACGGCCCTAATGACGTCAGCCACAATGGAACGTCACGTGTACACAAAGATTGAACAAGATGATACCATTGTAGAAACCATCGTCACTGGTGGATTTGAATGCACTACCCAACGCGCCGGCACAGGTTACCATTATGTGGAAAAAGATGGTGAATTTCATCAGCCCGGTACATTAAATATTTTAGTATTTACCAACAAGGCCCTCACTGATGGCGCCATGACAAAGGCCCTTATCACTATTACAGAGGCAAAAACAGCTGCATTCCAAGACGCCCAAGTCGCTAGCACTATGAACCCAGTCCATGTGGCCACCGGCACCGCTACGGATGGCATTATTTTAACCATCGATACGAATGGTGAAATCTTAACAGACGTTGGTACGTTCTCTCTGTTTGGCGATACATTGGCCAAGGCCGTGTACATTGGGGTGCAACGAGCGTTAGAGGTAAGTAAGAATTTTCCAAATTAATGACTTGCACAGCATTAATATCACGCTCCCATATATCAATGTGGTAAATCAAATTAAAAATTAAGCACATGAACCAAGAGTTTTTACTCTTAGCTCATGTGCTTTTATTTTACTAGTCTCCATCAGATGAAATTACTTCAAACTCAATACCATTAATATTCGCCAAACATGCGGCGCAATTCATTTCTATCAGCAGTTTTGGTCAATCCCAAAGCTAACAAAATACGCGCCTTTTGCGGATTCAAGGAATCGCTGACCAAGTAATCAGCTCTTTTGTCAGTTGGCACCGCAGACACAATGCCACTGCCCGTACGAGAGGCACGGACTACGGGAATGTTAATACGTTCCGTCACATTACGTATATTTTGTGGAATGGTACCATGCCCAAGGCCTGACAAGATCACTCCCGCTGGTTTTGTACCGAGAACGACTACGGCCGTCTCCTCCTGAATACCGGCATAGCAGTAAATAATATGTACCTTTGGTAGCACGTTCAATTGACGACAATCAAATTCAGACTGATTTGTGTGTCGGCGTGTAGAGGATTTATAAAAATGGGCTACCCCATCTTGGACGATACCCAAATGTCCCACAAGAGGACTATTAAATGTAGACACGTCCGTTGTATTCGTTTTTGTTACCTCCCGAGCACCATCAATCATGCCATTGAGGGCTACGAGCACACCTTTACCTGTGCTCGATGGAGTACGAACAATTTGCATCGCCTGTAATAAATTAATAGGACCATCTGCACTGACTGCACCGGATGGGCGCATGGATCCAGTCACCACCACAGGCCTGTCCGTATGCACTGTGAGATTTAGGAAAAACGCTGTTTCCTCCATACTGTCCGTACCGTGAGTAATTACAATGCCTTCCACGTCATCCCGCTCCACCGAATCTTGTACGAGGTTAGCTAAATCAATCCATTGTTGCTCCGAAATGTCCGAGCTTTCAATATTACTAAATTGATGGTATTCAAATGGACCGTATTCATCTACGCCTGGTACAGCTGCCAAAATAGCCTCTAGTGAAAGCACCCCAGATGTATAGCCCGTCAAATCAGTCTCTGAAGCCCCCTGACCGGCAATAGTTCCCCCCGTACCGATGAGGATAATTTTTTTATCATAAGTCATACTATTTCTCTCTATTTCTATTTTTTCACATATTCATCCGCATCAAAGGACGGCATCAATTGTAATTTATGTAAATTAATCTTGTGCATATGATCAATGCGTTGTTTTGTCTCCACATTATCACAAATGCCCGTGCGAATGTATCTATCTAATTCCGCATAAGTAAAGCCCAGTTTATCTTCGTCAGATTGACCACTGAGACCATCGCTCGGTGTTTTATCCACTAAATGAGCTGGGATTGGCAAGGTGCGCCCAATTTCTCGTACCTCCTCTACCAATAAATGTGCCAAAGGACTAAAGTCGCCTGCAGCATCACCATATTTAGTAGAATAACCTACGTAGTCCTCAGAACCATTACATGTATTCGCCACACGAGCACCGCCTGGCAGATTTTGACCCACTGCATAGAGTGTAGTCATCCGAATGCGAGCTGGCAAATTAATAACCGCATCACGTGCATGCTCAGTGCTACCTGTAATATCAGAAAAATGGTCTCCATCCAAAATAGATTGTTTTAAGGATTCCACAGCAGCCCCAATATTGACAACCATATGTCGAATCCCTAAGGTTGCTACAACCTCTTTGGCATCATCGATATCCGATTGCACTCCATTGGGCATCAACACACCTACCACGCGCTCTTTACCTAGGGCCTCTACACAGAGGGCCGCTACTACTGAGGAGTCCTTCCCCCCAGAAATGCCCACTACGGCAGAGCAGGTTGGTCCATTTTTGGCAAAATACTCTTGTATCCATTTCACAAGGGCTTGTTTTGTTGCCTGTGCATCTCGTAACATATAATCTCCTAATACTTGATTAACTATTTCCCATTAATAGGTTAAAAATTGATGCTTCCCCACTAATACACATATTCCAATACTATGACCATGCATACTACTAATTCTCTACGTGATGCAATAAATTCATTTTCATTTTATAATAAGCGGGACTCATATCTAGATAATGTTTGTGTGGGTTTACAAAACGTTGTTCTTCTTCCCAAATTTCATGTTTTAGTTGATGATTCACGAAATCACGCACTTCTTGTAAAGATGGCGATGGTTGTGTACGTTTACCAGATTTCACCACCAATTGTTGCATTTCTTTAAACGTGCAGTTTTCAAAATTCAACACTTTCCATGGCTTTTCAGGATCAATATAACGATACGGTTGAGACCCATCTGGCGTTTCGGTATTCAGAGTAATTAATTCTGCAATGGCTTTACCCGACGAACTATACACACGATATACTTTTTTAAGACCAGGGTTCGTAATTTTTTCTACTGACTCAGATACCTTAATGCGAGGTTCCCAAACGCCTTGTTTCCGTACACCTGCAATTTTATAAACGGCCCCAAATACAGGATCACTCTTGGCTGTAATCATTCTTTCACCAACCCCAAAGGCATCGATAGGCCCCCCCTGACGAAGCAAGGATTCAATGGTATATTCATCGAGGCTATTGGATGCGATAATTTTACAATCCTCCATACCAGCTGCATCAAGCATCCGTCGTGCACGTTTTGCCAAATAGGCCAAGTCCCCAGAATCTAAGCGCACACCTTTGAGGCGCTGACCCTGAGGTTCCAATATATCCTTCGCCACCTTGATGGCATTGGGAACGCCAGAATTTAATACGTCATAAGTATCTACAAGAAACACAGAATTTGTAGGGTAAATCTCCGCATAAGATTTAAATGCTTCATATTCAGAATCATGGTACATCACCCAGCTATGGGCCATAGTACCACTGACAGGAATATTGAACATCTGCCCTGCCAATACTGTGGCAGTACTGTCCACTCCACCAATATAGGAAGCGCGAGCACCATACACAGCAGCATCCACATTATGTGCACGACGAGCGCCAAAATCAGACACTCCCCGTCCTTGGGCAGACCGGACAATGCGATTCGCCTTCGTAGCGATAAGAGATTGATGGTTCATCATCGCTAGCACTGCAGTTTCCACAATTTGTGCATCAATAAGAGGTGCCACAATCGTCATAACTGGCTCATTAGGATAAATGACAGCACCTTCTGGAAATGAATAAATATCCCCTTTAAAAGAAAAATTTTTCAAATACTCTAAAAATGCATCACTAAATAAATGCAAACTACGGAAATATTCCACATCTTCCTCATCAAAATGGAGATGTTCAATATAATCTATAATCTGCTCTAACCCAGCAAAAATAGAAAATCCAGCTTCATCCGGATTTTTACGGAAAAATACGTCAAAGCACACAAGATCAGTATTTTCAAACTTATCAAAATATCCATGGGCCATCGTCATTTCATAGAGGTCCATGAGCATCCCTATATTTCTAGATTCATGTTGCATGGGACAATCTCCCTTCTACTATTCATTATTCTACGACGCAGCACTAATAGCTACCTCATCGAGAACTCTATTTCAAATATATTTTCTAATATCCAACTAAATGAACTCTATTGGTTGATAACTTGTACTTGGCAACTCGCCATGGTTTCGAGGGCGACTAGATGCTTTTCTGGCGTCACACCAGCACAGCAACTGGCATCTACTACAATAGGAACCTCTGGTAAGAACGCTTTAATAGCCAATGCATTACTAACCACACAGATATCTGTACAGAGCCCAATCAGTTCAATGGATTCGATACCTTCTGTTTCATAAATATGTACTAATGATGTAATCAAGGCTTTACTGCCAAATGTTACTTTTTCAAACACCGTGGCTCCATTGTCCTGTTGCCATGTTGCTAGCGCTGGTGAAAGCTCCCAGCCGGTTGTCCCTTTTATGCAATGCTCAACAGGTAAATGTTTGCCCTCTTGAGTTTTTAAATACGTAGGGCTATGTGTATCTTGAGTAAATACGACGGTTCCGTCAAAGTGTTTTACCTTATGTATCACATTATCTACGATAGCCTGAGCCTCAGGTGTACCCAAGGAACCATCAATAAAATCATTCTGCATGTCTACAACAATTAAATACTTATTCATGATCTCTAATCCTTCTCCTTCCACTCACAATTAACAATGATACCTATTTCATCAAACAGCTCTTACTAAATGTATATGTATTGTCATATATGGTTTAACAGGATGAATCATAGCGCTGCGTTTATCCCAAAGTGGTAGGCCAATGATTGTTGGTATATCTTACCAACCCCTTGCCCTTAGAATACCACGTTTTCTTCATTTTGTAATTGTCCATTGTAAAGATACACTGGCTATCTGTTTATACTAAAAAACTCTACCAAAATACCCCTCAGTGTACTATAATTATAAATAGACATAATATAATTTTATTTATACTATCATTAAGAAAACGAGGTGCGCCATGAACGCAATTGTTCAAGCAGAAAAAGTTCTTCAATTCTTTCACGATATCAGCCAAATTCCTCGTGAATCTGGCCATGAAAAGGAATTGAGCGATTATATCGTTCAATTTGCCAAAGACCGTAATCTTGAGGTGTCCCAAGATGAAGCCTGGAATGTAGTCATCAAAAAACCTGCATCTGCGGGCTATGAAGATCGTCCTACTGTAATCTTACAAGGACATATCGATATGGTTTGTGAAAAAACTCATGAATCTAATCACGATTTCCGTAAAGATCCAATTGCCAACATCATCGATGGTGAATGGTTGCATGCAGATGGTACTACACTTGGCGCCGATAACGGCATGGGTGTATGTATGGCTATGGCTATCCTTGATGACGATACCTTAGCACATCCAGCACTAGAAGTGTTGTGCACAACTAGCGAAGAGACCGGTATGAATGGTGCATCCGCAATTAAACCTGGCCAAGTAACAGGTAAATATTTATTAAACCTAGATACAGAGGTAGAACACGAATTCATCGTTAGCTGTGCTGGCGGTTGCCATGTTATTGTAAACATTCCATTACTTCGTGAAAATACATTACCTGGTTTCAATGCAGGCCTCACAATTACTGTGTCTGGTTTACTAGGCGGCCACTCTGGTCTTGAAATCAACAAACAACGTGGTAACTCTAATCAAATCTTGGCACGTATGCTCTATGCATTAGGGAAACAATATTCCTTCACATTGTCGAACTTCACAGGTGGTACAAAACATAATGCCATTCCAAACAAATCCGTGGCTACTCTCGCAGTACGTACTGAAGACGTAGAGGCTATTAAAAATCTTATTGCTCACTATGAAAGCACATTCCAACACGAATTCGCTGCCCAAGATCCTTGTTTGACAATCACTGTTGACGGCACAGATGTACCTGATGTAGTGTATGCTGATGATACAACAGAAGCGTTAATTTCTTACCTTTACCTTGCAGAAGATGGTGTTCACTCGGTTAGCAAATCCATCGAAAACCTTGTGGAAACTAGTAACAACCTTGCCGTTGTAAAAGAGGATTCTCACGCACTATCCATCTTGGTTTCCGTACGTAGTTCTTCTAAAAATGGTTTAGACTACTTAACTACGAAAATGTTACTCCTTGCTGATACATTAGGTGTGAGTGCCCGAAAAACTGATGGTTATCCAGCATGGGAATACGAACAAGGCTCTGCCCTTGAAGAACAAGCATTGACATTGTACAAAAAAATGTCACCTGTAGAGCCAACAGTGAATGCAGTCCATGCAGGTTTGGAATGTGGTCTATTAAAAGGTGCTTTACCTGATACCCAAATGATCAGCTTTGGCCCTACTATCACTGGTGCCCATACACCACAAGAAAAATGTCACCTTCCATCCGTGGAAAATGTATACATCTACCTTAAAGAATTATTAAAAGAATTACATTAATTCTAAGTTGCACCATACGCAACACCTTATTCCATTTATATTGATATTAAAAAGAGGCAGTATTGCTACACAATTTTCATGTAGCGATACTGCCTCTTTGCAGTCTATAAAACTATTTTACCGTCAATACTGGGCATTCTGCATTAGCTACCACATAGCTACTTACACTTCCAAGAATCATCCCTTCTAATTGACCTAACCCACGGCGACCAATCACAATAAGATCCATATTCTCCTCTTTCACCACCTTAAGGATACAATCACGTGCATTACCTTGCATTACACGCGTATTTACATGAATACCTTCTGGTATCATCTTTTTATGTTCCCCAAGAATATCTTGTGCAGTATGAGCCATTTCTTTCAAAATAAATAAATCTGCCCCAGCTTGTTCAAATCCTGGTACATATTCCCCCACATTCACTACAGATAATAGTTCAATATATGCTCCGCAGGACTTAGCCAGCATGCTTGCATAGGCAACTGCTATTTCCCCATATTTAGAACCATCAATAGGTACTAGAATTTTTTTAATGCTTACATCCTTAGTCATAGTAATCACTCCTTTTTCTAGAATTAGATTATCAATTAGATTATCTATGCAATCAACTTAGATATTCTAATCTTATTGTATATATTCGAGATATATCACCAATTATCCTGCCGCCATAAAAAATTAATATCTCTCCTGCAAGATTGTTCACCTAACACAAAATAAATACGCCACAAATGCAAATAGACTGGCCCATGGGCCAGTCTATTCTAGATTCATACCATTGATACCATAGATACCATAGATACTATAGATACTATTGATATCTCTTTATATGTAATTTCTAAGTTTATACTTATGCGTTCGCCAAAGCTTGCTCTAAATCAGCAATCAAATCATCAGCGTTTTCAATACCGATGGAGATACGAATCATATCTGGCGTTACACCAGCTGCTTTTTGTTCCGCTTCGTTTAATTGAGCATGAGTTGTGGATGCTGGGTGGATAACAAGGGATTTCGCATCGCCAACATTAGCCAAGTTAGAGAAGATATCTAAGGCATCAACGAATTTGATACCCGCTTCTTTACCACCTTTTACACCGAATGTGAATACAGAGCCCACACCTTTAGGGAAGTATTTATCAGCCAACGCTTTGTATTTGCTTGTAGCCAATTCAGGGTAGTTAACCCATTCAACTTTTGGATGATTGGACAAGAATTCTACGACTTTACGAGCATTTTCTACATGACGTTCAACACGTAAAGACAATGTTTCAACACCTTGCAAAATGAACCATGCAGCGATTGGTGTCAAGGATGCACCAGTGTCACGGAGCAAGGTAGCACGAATTTTTACAGTAAATGGAATTGGAAGGTCACCGTATACAATGCCATTGTAGTGAGAGTCGCCTTCTACGAAGTCTGGATATTTACCAGATGCTTTATAGTCGAATTTACCACTTTCAATAACAACACCTGCCAAAGTAGTACCATGACCACCTAAGAATTTTGTAGCAGATTCAACAACTACGTCAGCGCCGTGTTCCAATGGACGGAACAAGTATGGAGATGCAAATGTATTATCTACAATCAAGATGATATTATGTTTATGAGCTATATCAGCTACTGCTTGTACATCGATCAAATTGATTTCTGGGTTGGAAATTGTTTCAATGTAAATCGCTTTTGTATTTTCATCGATGGCTTCTTCAAACTCATTTAAATTATCTGGGTTAACAAATTTAACGTTGATACCCAATTTAGGCAATGTGGAGGAGAACAATACATGTGTACCACCATATAATGTGGATGCAGAAATGATATTCTCACCAGCACTTGCGACGTTTTGGATTGCATATGTTACAGCTGCAGAACCAGAGGCAACTGCGACTGCACCAGCACCACCTTCTAATTGTGCTACGCGTTCTTCTAATACGCTCTGAGTTGGGCCACCCAAACGAGTATAAATAGCACCTGGATCAGTTAATGCAAAACGACCTGCTGCTTGTTCTGCATCTTTAAATACATAGCTAGTTGTTTGGTAAATTGGAACTGCACGAGAACCGGTTTCATCTACTGTGTGACCTGCATGTAACTGCAATGTTTCGAATTTGTATTGTTTACTCATTTGAATCTCTCCTTCTTCACTTGGTGAAAGCTTATTTCTTATACCCAGTATATTAATATGTTTTAGTCTGCTTGTCTATAGTTTTTTATCGAAATATCATATTTTGATATAGTTATTTTCTTTAACTAATTATAGTTAAATATAGGCGCCTTGGTTTTTATCCCGCTCAAACTTCATTTTTTGTATTTGTTCCAAAATATATGGTGTTTCTTGGTATACATAATAATTGAGCCAATTAGTAAATAACAATGTGCTCACAGAGCGCCAACGAACTACTGGTTTTTGTTTTGGATCATCATTAGGATAGTAATTCTCTGGTATCTCTACGCCGTCACCACGAGAAATATCTCGTTCATATTCACGTTGCAATGTATCTCGATCGTACTCAGAATGTCCAAATACAAAGATATGCTTATTATCAAGACTACGAACGATGGCTGCACCACTTTCAGCAGAGCCCGCCAACAATTCTAAATCTCGATTTCCTCTAATGGCCACTTGAGATACGGTAGTATGACGAGAGTGAGGCATCCAGAATTTCTCATCAAATCCACGGAACAAAACTGGTCTTTCATTATATATATCATGCAGATATACGCCAAAGAGTTTTTTCGGCATAACCTCTTTATTGATACCAAAATGATGGTACAGGCCAGCCTGTGCGCCCCAACATATATATAATGTGGAGTACACGTGCTCTTCGCTCCAGTCCATGATTTCCGTAAGTTCACTCCAGTAGTCTACCTCCTCAAATGGCATCAACTCTACTGGTGCACCAGTCACAATCATTCCATCAAAGAACTGGTCTCGCACTTCGTCAAAGGTACGATAAAACGTATCCAAATACGCCTCATCAGTATTCTTAGACTTTCGTGACGCCGTATGCAAAAGGGTTAAATTTACTTGCAATGGGCTGTTACTGAGGGCCCGTAATATTTGCGTTTCTGTAACTTCTTTGGTAGGCATCAAGTTAACGAGTAGTATATGTAACGGACGAATTTGTTGGCTTTCAGCTCGCTCTGTATCCATTACGAAAATGTTCTCTTGCGCTAATTTTGTGATGGCTGGCAAATTTTTGATTACCTTAATTGGCATATCCCTCACTCCTCACAATCCGGAAATACCTTACAATTCAACAGGTAGTATCCCTAGAGAACACCTGCATCGATAAAATCTTCTAATCAATAGTAAAAGTCCCCGCTCGCTATGCAAGCAGGGACATGCATTTCATGTGTTTAATTCTATCATTTTAGTGGTTAAAGTCAATTTTCGAGTTTATATAATCAGTTATAGTTTTTACCTATTACAGTCCTAATGTATCATATGCAGCCTTGAGAGATTCTAATCCATCCACTAAGGTAGCTCGCGGACAGGCAACATTAATGCGTTCAAAATCTTTCCCGTCATCACCGAAAATGGCACCACTATCAAGCCATAATTTCGCATCATGCCACAACCACTGCTCACGTTCTGCAGCAGTCATACCAAGACCAGAACAATCAAACCATATAAGATATGTACCTTCTGGTTTATACACCTTAATTTTCGGCATATGTTCGGCAAAGTACTGCACTGTAAATTCAATATTAGCTTGAATATATACTTTGAGTTCATCAAGCCAAGGAGCACCCACCCGATAGGCCCCTTCCGCACCTACAAGACCCATGGTACCAACTTGGCTGTACCCGGCTGTGGCTACTTGTTTACGGAAACGTCTACGCAAGCTTGGATTAGGGATGAAAATATTGGAAATTTGTAACCCTGCAATATTAAATGTTTTGCTTGGGGATGTACAAATAATGGAATGATCTGCATAAGCACCGTCTAGACTAGCGAACACATGATGTGTATGACCTTCCCAAACGAAATCTGCATGAATTTCATCACTAATGATGATGACATTATGTTTAATACAAATATCACCTAATGTACGCAATTCTTCCTCAGTCCACACACGACCTACTGGGTTATGCGGATTACAGAGCATAAACAATGTTACATTATTTTCGATGATAGCCTTTTCAAAGGCCTCAAAATCGATGGTATATTTGTCATCGCCTCTCACTAATGGCGCATTAATGAGACGACGGTCATTATCCTCGATAACCTCGCTAAACGGATAGTACACCGGTTGTTGAATGAGCACTCCTTCACCTTCTTTGGTGAAAACTTGCACCGCCATGGCCAAGGCCATAACGATACCTGGTGTCTTCACTAGCCAGTTAATGTCTGGAGTCCAGTTAAAACGTGTAGTAAACCAGTTAGCTACGGTATCAAAATATTCTTCATCCGACTCTGTATATCCAAACACGCCATGATTCACGCGTTCTAATAAAATTTGTTTCAATTCTGGTGGCACTTCAAAATCCATGTCCGCCACCCAGAATGGTTTAATATCTGCCGGACGTCCACGGCGAACAGCAAAATCGTATTTCAAACTCTTTGTATGTGTGCGATCGATGATGGCATCAAAATTATATTTACCCATATTGTTTCTCCCTATCGTGGAAATCATTTAAGAAAACGCGTGTGCCTTGGCAACACGCGTTTTACACTTATTATTTATTAAATGCTTGTGCTAAATCAGCAATCAAATCATCAGTATCCTCGATACCTACAGATAAACGAAGTAAACGACGAGTGATGCCTTTACGTTCTGCATCCTCTGGTTTAAGGTCTGGATGTGTTTGGGTCACAGGATATGTTAACAAGCTTTCTGTACCGCCAAGACTTTCAGCAAATTGGATAAGCTCAACACCTTCCAAGACTTTTTTAGCCGTTTCCTCCGTATCTACCTCGAAGGATAACATACCACCAAAACCAGTAGTTTGCGATTTGTTGATTTCATAGCCTGGATGTTCTGGCAAACCAGGGAACAACACTTTCGTAACCTTAGGCTGCGTCTTCAACCATTCCGCTAAGGCAATGGCATTTTTTTGATGTTGTTCCATGCGAAGTGCCAATGTCTTGACGCCACGGATAACAAGCCAACAATCCATAGGGGATAAACAAGCCCCTATAGTTTTAAAGGATAAGCGCAATTTTGCGGCTAATTCTTCATCTTTCACAATGACGAAACCGGAGATAACATCATGATGACCACCAATGAATTTAGTACCGCTATGGATAACGATGTCAGCCCCAAGATTCAATGGTTGTTGGAAATAAGGGGATAAGAATGTGTTATCCACGATAACTAAAGCGCCGATATTATGAGCTATTTCAGACAACTCGCGCAAATCGGTAATTTCCATCATTGGATTTGTCGGTGTTTCAATATAAATACCTTTTGTATTAGGTTTAATGGCCGCTTTCACAGCATCTAGGTCAGACGTACCTACATAGGTGAATTCGATGCCGTATTGCTCATAAATATTAGTAAACATACGGATAGAACCACCGTAGAGATCATCGCCAAGAATCAAATGGTCGCCTGGTTGGAACAAATGCAATGCTCCATCGATGGCAGCCATGCCAGAGGAGTACGCAAATGCATCGGTACCGTCCTCAAGGGCAGCAATCAAATCTTGTAAACGATCCCGTGTCGGATTAGACTCGCGCGTATATTGATAACCTGGGGCGCCCAATTCTGGATGGGCAAAGGTAGAGCTCATATAAATAGGGTGGGAAATTGCACCTGTACTATCTGGACCACCACTAGCGTGTACACATTTTGTTGAAAATTTCATAATATTTATCTCCTCTATCTCAATACATTAGTAATTATCACATTATCTTTATAAAATACTCTGGCATATACGCTATCGCATCATCTTAGTACCGTCTAAATACAACTTTGATGATATGACTTACTATTAACTACGCATGCGACTTTCAATAAGCAACGCAATCACAATACCTAGTATGGCAGTGATTAACTGTGGCCACCCCATAGAAAACAATATAGCTGTCATTAATTTTTGAGGCACCTGAAAGCTCTGAAAAAACAGTAAAAAACCTGTATATAGGGCCGCAGCTCGTATGACAGAGCTACAAAGGACAAGTCCCAGCCTTGATCTATGTTGCCAATACTTCACCATCCAAACATAAAGGGTACTTCCTATAGCTACGATAGGAATAAATGGCACCATTGGCAACATGCCTTGCATATAGGCTACAAATGGTGTTAGCCAAGCAATAATCAATCCATTTTTGACACCGTATCGCCAAGTAGCTAATACCAAGCTAGCAGAAACGATGGAACCAATCAAGAACATACTCACTTGATTGGGAATGAAAGGAAAGAATATGCGCAAACTCTGTGCTACCAGTGCAATGGCCAATAGCATGGCTGTGCCAGTTATAGTTTTTGTAGACATCATCGTCTCCTTCAATACTAGTTATGTTCACACTCTTTTTTAAATGCTCTATCATTATAACAATAATAATTATATATTGATATATACTTTTACTTTATGATGTCTTATAGGTAATTCCTATATCACTGCTAGACTATATAAATCTATACTGAATACGTGTAACCATGCCGTTAATAGTGTCAAAAATCCATCTATATACATCACAAAATTAACTTAGGAAATACATCGTCACACTCTATATCTGGAGATCAGATGTAATCTTAATTTTTTATTCACACTTTAGGCATTGATTATTCATATTTTTCTTGTATTATCTAGATATCCCCTTTAAACACACACAAACACACACACACCGAAATAGGACTTGGCTGGGGAGCCAAGTCCTATTTCACTTTTATAAATACATTATACTCTATAGCATATAAACCCTGATTATATCTACCTATACAAAACCAAATACCCACTCTACATTTAATTCCCACAATTAAAAGAGATTAAATAAATTACAATTTCTAATGTAGATTGGGTAATTTTTAATGCTATTGACTGATACTTTCAAGAGTCTTTAAATACTCATCCTTTGTAAATACTGATTTAAATCTTGCAAGCACAGAGTCTGCCCCCTGGCCTTCATCATAAAGCAGATCTACGATAGTCATAGCTAAGGCTTGTGCGGTTTTAATAAAGGCAACATCATCATTTTTAATGGAATAGTCTGCCCCATGCAACACGCCATGAATACAGCCTACCCACGGATGAATAACTGGCATAATATGAGATACATCACCCATATCAGTACTACCTGCCATATGCGCACCATAATATACATTGTCCTCACCAAATAATGGAATAGAATTAGCTTTCAAAAATTCATTCATTGTACTATCGTTACGCATTGGCAAATAACCAGGCAAATCATTGATAATTGTATCTGCACCAACCGCATCACCGCCTGCACGCAATGCGCGATTAACCCGTTTATTACCATCAATCATAGCTTGTACATTAGATGCACGTACATAAGATTCCATGGTAACTAAATCAGGCACTACATTTACTAGATTGCCACCACTATTAATAATAGGATGGAAACGGAATGCATCCGTGTCCTTAAAGGTATCTCGAATGGCATTAACCCCCATTACGCCCATCATAGCCGCTTGTAACGCGTTAATTCCTTGATCAGGGGCCGCTGCCGCATGAGCCGCTTTGCCATGGTATTCAATTAATTTTCCAATGAAACCATTAGAGGTAGTTCCCAAACCCATTTCGCCTGTTTCTGTATTAGCATGCTCCACATGCATCTGCATGGCCATGTCAATATCATCAAAGGCACCTTCATGAATCAGTTGCTGTTTTCCTCCTAAATATCTAATTTGACCCTTTTCACGCAAGGTGTTGCGGAAATCAATCTCAACATATTCTTCAGCAGGCACAGCAAACAACACGACTTCACCAGCCAGCGCCGCAAGAACCCCCGTCGCTTGTAAACCTTTTCCTACGGCCAACATATTCGCAATTTGTATATTATGACCGCAACAATGAGCAGCCCCAGTCAATGGATCGGCCATCGGATGTTTCGCATTAATGATAGCATCTAGCTCACCAATCATAGCTATTGTTTTACCAGGCTTGCCGCCTTGCATTCGTGCCTTTACACCCGTAATAGCATGACCTGTAGTAAATGGTAATCCCATCTCAGTAAAGGCCTGTTGTACCTTGGCTGATGTTTTTATTTCTTTATATCCCAATTCTGGTTCTTTCAAAATAGATTCAGCCACACTACGAATAAATGGTTGTGCCTCTACGATGGCATCGCAAACTCGTTGTTTTACTTTTTCTTTTGTTAACATATATGCCTCCTATGATTTAGCAAAACCTATAGTAAATATAAGTCCCCCTATCATCAATAATGGTTCTGAGTTTTTCATAAATCCAGATACAACCATCAACAATAATCCAATTATTACAAACCCCGTATCCCACCTAAACATCCAAATTTCCTAACAGGTTTAGCGCTATAGTAATGAAAGCATCTCCGATAGGAGATGCTTTCATTATACATGTACTAAATTACATTAGTACATAAGTTCTCATATTAAATCGTGCCCTCAAGGTGAAGTACAATTTCTGCCACAATAGATGCACACAAGAATGTGCCAGTAGCTACCGCAATCCCTACAGGGATGATACGCCAAGACAAACGACGGAACGCATCAAGATCTTTACCAAGGGATAGACCTGCATATGCCAATACAGGTGTAGTACATGCCAAGAATGTAACTTCTGAGGCTTGTTTTGTAATCCATTCACTACCAGGAAAGCCAGGAATAGACATTACAACACCTACCAAAGATACCCAGAATACCATTGGGAAACGGTTTAATGTTGGCAAGAAGGATAAAATAGCCCCGATTAATGCTACGCCAGCAATAACAAATACGCCTATCATGCTTGGGCCCAATAGATGTTTTCCATCCATAATGTTACCAAGACCAGTAATAACAGTCGCAATCACTAGGACAAATAAAAAGTGTTGAATTTTTTGTACAATTGTCATGATTACGCCTCCTTATTGGCTACTTGCTCTTTAGCATCAGCTTCTAAATCTTCTTCACGAGTACGACCTGTAGCCAAGCTGTAAGCTTTTTCCATAACAGGTAGAGAAATGAATAACGCAAAGTATACGCCAATAACAGTCGTTAACAAGTTTGCTGCGCCTGCTAAGGCAACAACCTCTTTTGCATGATCTGGGTAGTTAGCCACAATCGATCCTGTACCAGCCGCCATCATAGAAGCACTACCGATACCGGATCCCATTGCTAATGCATAAGGATGCAAGATGTCGAGGCCGGACACAAAGCCAGACAATACAGAAATCCACATAGCACCAAACAGTGTACCGCAAATGTACATGCCCATTACGCCACGTCCCTCTGGCGAGTCAAAACCATATTTATCAGTGATGATGGCAATATTCGGCTCACGGTCGATGGAATAACAAGCACCCACAGCTTCGCGACGCATCCCCACCAGCAAGGCCACTGGTAATCCAAATAAAATAGTGCCCAAGAAGTGACCTAATTCTTGAAGAATCAGAGCCCAACCAGAATTCAAGATAATTCCAAGATTTGGACCAATACCTAAACCAATTTTAGCCATCAAAATCATAATTGCTACATTTAAGTAATCTGCAGAAGCCACCATTTCCTCTTCTGTGATTAATTTCAGCTTAGGAATGGAAATAATAAAGCCAAGTACTAATGAGTACAATAATGGTAAGAATACCATTAACCCAAGCTTTTGAATCCCAATATACTCTGCTATTAATGTAATTAACAGCGTAAGTACATGGATTTTCCAGTTTTTTAGTAAGTTCATAATGCCTCCCACATACTAATAAAAATATACATTGTCGCTACCCTACGACTGTTTCATTATAGCCGTTTGTATCGTGCGCTGTCAATCGACACTTGTGCATTTCTAATTCCTTTATAAGCATTTAAAACCCGCTTATTATATAGTCTGAAAGAGTTTATCTTACAGCATATTGACCATACACTATAGAGAGACTTTCATCATAATTGTTCGTCCAAGTCTTATAAAAAAAAAGTTATGCTATAATATATTGTATTAATTTAAACAGGTTTATGAAAGGACTCATAATGAAACAACTATGTGCCTATCTATGGCCACTCAAATGGCCCGTCTTAGGCGTTTTACTATTATCACTATTGCATATAGGCGGGGCCCTCACGGTACCAACCCTAACAGCATCCATCATCAACGAAGGGGTTCTCAAAGGAAATCTTGATATCATAGAAACCTATAGTTTCTATATGGTTGGTGCCTCATTGATTACCGTAATCGCCGCTATTACTAGCGTCTATGCCAGCTCGCACATTGCGGCACGCATCAGCCTTGTCATGCGTGAACAGCTAGTAGCAGCACTCCAAAAATTCTCCCTCACCGATTTCTCACACTTTGGTACAGGAACCATATTAATGCGCTCCACCCGTGACGTGGAAAAAATTCAATCCGTCCTATCTGAGGGCTTAAACATGGTCCTCCCAACGCCGCTCATGATTTTCGTAGGCCTAGGTCTTACATTCTACAAAGATTACTATCTAGGACTCATCATCCTCACGTTGATGATTATCATGACCGCCTTGATGCTCGTTATCCAACAACGGGCCCTTCCCATTGTGAAATCTGTGCAAATCAAGCTGGACGAAATCACGGACCTCGTACGCGATCATATTCTTGGTATGCCTGTCATCCGTGCATTTAATCGGTCTCATGATGAAAATGCTCGCGAGGTAGAGTCCTTTTCTACTATGGCAAGCCTCAATATTAAATTACATCGCACCTATGCGGTAGGACTTCCCAGTATACTCATGATTTTCAACATGAGTACTGTCGTCATCCTTTGGGTCGGTGGCTATAGTGTTGTGGACGGCCGTATTCAGGTGGGTGATATCATCGCCGTTATCGAATATGCCACACAAATTTTATTGGCCCTTATCATGTCCATCTTCGTGTTATTGGATATTCCAGAGGCTATCATCTGTTACCAACGGATTCAAGAATTATTACATCATCATGGGGCAACCCGTAATGAAAGCTACGCTAAAGAGGCAAATGCGAATATGCCTGGCACAACTGATACAGATGTTATCGCAAATGCAGCTGACACAGCTAGCACATCTGACGGCGCAACTATCACTAGACCTATCGTAACTAGTTCCTCGTTGACCTATGATGCCCCCCTCCTTGAGTTCCAACACGTTACCTTCCGTTATGACAATGCAGAGGCACCAGCATTAGAGGATATTTCCTTTACAGTACATCACAGCCAACATATTGCCATTATGGGGGATATTGGTTCTGGAAAAAGTACTATTGCCAACCTCATCCCAGGACTCTTTGATATCGAGTCTGGTGATATTCTATTAAATGGTATTTCCATTTATAAACAGCCTATTGAACAGGTACGTGCTCAAATCGGTTATGTACCACAAAAGGCATATCTTTTCACTGGTACTATCGACATGAATTTGCGATACGGTGTATATGGTACAAATTTACCAGATATCACTAAGGCAGATATGGATCGTGCTTGTGCCATTTCACGAGCCGATGAATTCATCGGTAAATTCGAAGATGGCTATGAGCATCAGCTTTCACAAGGGGGCACAAACCTATCCGGCGGACAACGCCAGCGACTAGCCATGGCCCGCGCATTATTACGCAAGCCAAGTTTATTCATATTCGACGACAGTTTCTCGGCCCTCGATGGCACAACAGAGCGTTATGTGCGCCAAGCCATTGCCGAAGAAATGCAGCACGGCGCACGTCCTGCACTCATCTCGGTGGAACAAAAGGTCAGCGCCGCTAAAAAGGCGGACGCCATTTTAGTCATTAACCAAGGCAAGGCCGTTGGATTTGGCACACATGAGGAATTACTCGATAGGTGTGATATTTACAAGCAAATCGTAGCCTCTCAGGAGGTGGAAGCATGAAATTAATCACACGTTTTCTAAGCGAATCTCGCGAACAATGGTGCTTCCTGGGAATCAATATTCTAGCCCTTATTATGGCGGCCATCTTTGAAGTGTCAGCACCAATTTATCTTGGTAATATTGTGGATGCTATTGTCAACGGCCTCAAAAACTCCGAAAACATGGAGGCCATTCTACACGTCGCCAACAATACGATTTTGATTTTAATCGGTCTCTATTCAGGCCATGCTATTTGCACCTACGCTAGTGAATATATCATCTCTGGCATTGCAGAAAAGATGGTACTGAAATTGCGCAAACAAGTAAGTCAGCAATTTTATGTGGTCCCTATTTCCTATTTCCATAGCCACAATCGAGGCGATTTATTGAGTCGTCTCACTAGCGACTTGGACAATGTGGCAGAAACGCTGCGTGAAGGTATCCCAGGGCTCATTTCCTCTATCATCGGCATCGTCGGTGCCGTAGTTATGATGATTTGGATTAGTCCTCTCCTCGCTAGCATCATCATTGGTGTCATCGTCCTAGGTATCACCACACTCTCTGTAATGGCAAAACGAACACGTACGGTCTATCTACGAAACCAAGAGGCCCTTGGCGCCTTTAACGGCGGTGTAGAGGAACTGGTGACGGGCAAGGCCGTTGTGCAAGCATTTGGTCTTGAGCAAGTGACGACGAATCAACTCGACGAGCTCAACAGCGAATTATTCGTACGCATGCGCCAATCTGGCTTTGTGGGGCAACTCGTGATGCCACTAGTGAATTTCATCAACCAAATCAGTTATGTCCTCGTAGCCATTCAAGGGGGCCTCATGGTTGTCCGTGGCACCATTACCCTCGGTGATATTCAGGCCTTCTTCCTCTATGTGACACAGATTTCTGATCCCATATCCCGTAGTTCCTATATTTTAACAAAACTACAGGAAACCCTCGCTGCCCTCGGCCGTATTTACGAGGTCATTGATGTAGTGCCGGAGGCAGATACGGGAACTGTGGAATTACAGGTTCCTTCTAGACCTAGTAATTGTGAAAGTTCTGCTGGAGCTAGTGTAGGCGAAACCGCCTCTTCACTCACTTCTGACGCTGATGCTCTATCACAATCAAATGATGCTCCATCGGCATTCCCAATAACTGGTGCCGCACTCCCAAAAACTGGCGCCGCGCTACCAAAGACTGGTGTCATCGAATTCAACCATGTGGCCTTTGGTTACAGCCCCGACAAGTTATTGATGAAGGACCTATCCCTCTCCATTCCTGCCGGTAGCCTCGTGGCCATCGTTGGCCCAACTGGCGCTGGTAAAACGACACTAGTGAACCTCATCATGAGATTCTATGAAATCAACAGTGGTTCCATCACCATTGATGGCGTGAATATTCAAGATTTAACCCGTGAAAGCCTCCATAAAACGGTAGGCATGGTATTACAAGATACATGGATTTTCACAGGCACCATTGCAGATAATATCGCCTATGGCAAACCGAACGCTACAAGAGAAGAAATCGTCAACGTAGCGAGCCTAGCCATGGCAGATCATTTCATTCGTACATTGCCAAACGGCTATGATACAGTATTAAAAAATGGCGCTAGCGACCTTTCACAAGGCCAACGCCAATTAATTACCATCGCTCGTGCATTCCTAGCGAATCCAAGCATTTTAATTCTCGATGAAGCAACAGCTAACGTCGATACCCGTACCGAAGTAGAAGTACAAAAAGCCATGGAGCAACTCCTACAAGGGCGCACAAGCATCGTCATCGCCCATCGGTTGTCTACCATTAAGGATGCGGACTTCCTACTCGTTGTGGATAACGGCGATATCGTAGAACAAGGTACCCATGAGGCGCTAATGCAGCGTGGAGGATATTACAGCGAATTGTATAAGGATTACGCGCTAGGTATGAGCGTGTAAAGAAAATGCTCTTAGTAGCGTGTTCTGGTTCCGAACGCCTTCGGCGTAAGTCACCATCACATCGCTACTAAGAGCATTTTTCTTTCTACGGGGGATGTGGAGTAATTTTTATACAATTCACCACATCTACACCGTTGCAGACTGCATTAGTGCCTCTATGGATACACTGTAACATTAAAGGGGGGACTGTTGAAAAACTACACACCGCTGAGAAGAATGTATCTCTTTTACTGGTAAACAGCCTATTCTGGCGATGTGTAGTTTTTCCGAGTCATATATGTAGTACGTGTGTTAAATATGAATAGTTTGCGAAGTAATGTATCCTTAAATATAACAACTAAATACATTAACAGAATAATAGTTACTCTATTTTTTTCGTAAATTGTAGAATGAAATTGAACACTAAAACTAAATAAAAAGATCCATAGGATTACATCAATGGTAAAATTAAGTTACGACACAAAATTAACCGGAGGCAATCACTATGGACTACCTAAATAATACCATTAATACCCTACCTCGCGAAAGAGGACAACACTTAAGATTTGAAGATCGATGCGAAATCAAAGCGCTCCATAAGCAAGGTTACTCTTATCGCCAGATTGCAAAAGCACTTAATTGCTCACCTAGTACTGTGGGCTACGAATTAAAACGTGGCACTGCAACTAAGACGACACATCGAGGCAGACCAACAGAGTATGTACCTAGTCGAGGTCAAGCCGTTTACTATGAAAACAGAAAACGTCCCGGTCGTAAACAGCGCATTACGTCTGAAAGTCCATTTGCTATTTGGGTTGCAGAGCAAGTTAAAAAAGCTAACTGGTCATTAGACGTATGTGCTGGCTATGTTAAGAAGCATAATCTGTTTACTGAAGAGGAACTTGTATGTGCTAAAACGCTGTATAACGCCCTTAATCAATCACGCCTACCATTATCCCTATTCGATGTACCAGAACTGCTTAGTCGTAAAAAATCAAAGCCTAAACGAGCAAAGAACGTACGCATCTTTGGCCGAAGTATTGATGAACGACCAGATATCGTTAAGCTACATCTTGAGATTGGTCATTGGGAAATAGATACTATCGTTGGTAAAGGTAAAGAGGCGGTGGTACTAACTTTAGTAGAGAAAGTAACGCATAAATTCATTGCTATTAAGATTCGACGTAAAGATGTAGCATCTGTAAAAGCTGCTTTACGTAGTCTCAAAATATATTATGGATCACAATTTCCTACTGTATTTAAAACAATTACAGCAGACAACGGAACTGAGTTTGCGGAATTATCTCAGTTAGAACGATATGGTATAATGGTATATTTTGCTCATCCATATAGCTCTTATGAGAAAGCTCAAAATGAGCGTCACAATCGCATTTTCAGAAAGTACGTACCTAAAGGAAAGTCTATCGAAAACTACTCTGCTGAGCAGATTCTCTGGTTTGCAGAGGATATGAATTCATTACCTAGAAAGTCCCTTGGGTATGATACGCCTGATGATTTATTTGAAGCTTATTTAGATATCGTCTATGCAGCTTAAATTATTTGGTTAAAGGTGTTCAATTTGAACTTGCAATTTTAGGACTGAATTGATTAATACTAATCAGTATTTTAGTACTGAACATTTACAAACAGATATTTCTAAGTTTGCGCATTTATGGTATAACCATAATAGGCCTCATAGCTATAATGGCTATAAGACGCCTTTTGAAAAGAGGTTTGAAATAGACAATAATGTTACCTAGAATCTATAGCAGAACACAATGATGGACACCAATGTGAAAAGCCTCATTTACGTGTCTCGCACGGTGTTGCCATTCATGGTAGATCAAAATTCTGTCCACGTATTGAATATCGGTTCCACCGCTGGTGCCGGTGCCTATGCAAAAGGCGCTGTATACTGTGCCTCTAAGGCTGCTGTTAAAACCATCAGCGACGGCATCGAAGCCCTTCAGGCAGAGGACATTGCCAATGCCGTTGTGTACTGCACAAACCAACCTCGTCGTGTACAAATCTCTGATATCACGGTCATGGCAAACCAGCAAGCAACCAATAATATGAAGCATAAGGTTACAACGTAACAATCAGCATAGCAATTCCCTTTAAAATAATAGGTTATTTACAACAAATTTGATTGCCCTATATTCCTATACGAGTAAGTGCCATAATAAACACATCGAAGAAGTTCTATGAAATATATATTAGAATTTAAACTCTATGAATATGCTCTATGAATGTTCTCTTTGAAATTCAATAATAAATCACTCATTGATAAGGAGGTTCCCCTATGAATCCTATCGAAACATTATTAGACCACAAAACCATTCGCGAATTTAAACCAGAACCAGTACCTGCTGAATTATTGCAAACACTAATCGATGTGTCTAAACGTACTGCATCTAGCCAAGGATTACAAGCATATAGTGTTATCCGCATTACAGATCCAGAATTAAAATCTGCTATTTCTAAAGTAGCTAGCCAAGAATATATTGCTCGTATGCCTGAATTATTCATTTTCATTGTAGATGCATATCGCAACTACTGCATCGGTGAGGAACAACATAACGCAACAGATGTAGCATACGGCGGTGATACATTCTTCCAAGGTTGGACTGATGCCTGTCTGGCCGCTCAAAGCCTAGTAGTTGCAGCTGAACTCAATGGCCTTGGTACCGTGTTCCTTGGTTCCATCTTGAACGATGCACCAAAAACAATCGAGTTATTAGGTCTTCCAAAATATACATTCCCTGTAGTAGGTGTAGGCTTTGGTGTACCTAATGTAGAACCTCAATTAAAACCTCGTATCCCTACGGAATACACTCTCTTTGAAAACAAATATGTAGCTCATGAAGATTACATGGAATTGCTCAAAGATTATGATGCTGAAATGGCTGAATACTATGATACTCGTAACATGAATCGCAAGGTGGATTGCTTTACAAAACAAGTAGTAACACGATTCAACAATCGTCGTGATGTTCGTGAACAAATCGGTGATCAAATTCGTGCACAAGGATTTACAATTTAATCTAAACTTCGCATTTACATAAAAGAGTGGATCTCAAATGAGATCCACTCTTTTATTCTTTATTAACGATATTTATTGAACAAATACAATGAGCCTAAAATAACAATCCCACCAATATATAACCCACCATTTGGTACCTCACCAAGCATAAAGAAACTAACAATAGTAGCTACAACTGGTGATAAATATAGAAAATTAAGCACATCTGATGCTTTATCGGCCGTCCCCAAGGCATAACTCCACAGACCATAGCCAAGTGCACTGGAACACAATCCTAGGTACACTAGTAAAGCTACTGGCTCTAATGGCATTGCTTGAATCAGTCTAAAACCGTCTGGTAAGTAAGGTATCCCTAAGATAGCCCCCATTACCATACTCCATGTCGTCATATCTAAAGCTGTATAGCCTCGTTGACCGAAATATCTCATCAATACATTATAGACAGAAAACATCATTACAATAATAAGGATGAGAAAAGAGCCTACTTTCACCTCAAAAATACCATCCCATAACATGACGATAGCCACGCCGAGAAAGGCAGTAAAGGTATATATCCATCCTTGTATGCTCATAATTTCCTTGAACACGACACGCAATAATAGCGCAGTCATTAACGGTGTTAACGCCACTAATACACTTGCCGTTCCAGAAGGTATTGTCTGTAGCCCCATATTAAATAAAATCTGGTACCCAATATTTCCTGTAATACCAGCAATAATGAAATAGAACCATTCTACCCCTCTGGGTTTGCGCAATCCTCTCAATAAAGAAACGAGATATAATGCAATAGCACCGATACAAATGCGGACTGCCGCAAGGTGAAATGGATCTATATATTGAACCACATAACGCGTAAAGGGAAAGGCCGTAGCCCATACAGCAATGGTTCCTAATGCTGCAATCATAGCCTTATAATGATTTGTCATTGTATCTCCTTTCCGCTTCACTTGATACATAAGACAAGTCACTAAGTATCTATATCACCTGTATATAGATACTTAGTGATAAACAAAACTTTACAATATATTGTCTATCATAACACTACTAGCCCACATTGCAAGGAAATACGTCTCTTAAGAACTATAAATTATAATCCCTTGCTTACATATTTCTAGCCATCCATTCCAACATAGCCTTATATCTGTATCTATTTTATCTATATAACGATATTTACTATCATTTAAATACAATAACAGAATGGTTTAATCCATATATACCATATTTCCAATTTTTACATATTCTATATAATAGAAAGTAGTAATTTGTTAATTATACTCCATAAAGCCCAATAAAACTGTAGTTATAGCTACACTTTTAATTTCTTTACAATTTAGGACCTAAGGAGCTAGATTTTATCAATTTATATATTTTCTGCATAATCAATATTAAAAATATATATCATATTCTTCTTGTAATCGTAAATTTTTTCAATTACACTTAACTCATAGAAATCTTATAGTTATATCCATTATATGGAGGTGCAAAATGCAAAATACTGCATGGCAAGACTTTAACACAGGTGTGTGGGATAAAGCAGTCGACGTACGTGACTTTATCCAGCGTAACTATAACCCCTATGAAGGGGACGATACATTCTTAGCTGGTCCTACTGAAAGAACTACTAATTTGTGGAATCAAGTCCTTAAACTATATGAAGAAGAGCGTGAAAAAGGTGGCATGATTGACGCAGATACAAAAATTGCGACTCACATCACGGCACATGCGCCTGGTTATATCGACAAAGAACTAGAAACCATTGTCGGTTTACAAACAGATAAACCATTAAAACGTGCTATGTTCCCATACGGCGGTTTACGTACAGCTAAAATGGCATTACAAGAGTACGGTTACGAAATGGATCCTGAAACAGAAGAATTTTTCCATTTGCACCGTAAAACTCATAACGATGGCGTATTTGATGTATATACGCCTGAAATGCGTGCAGCTCGTTCTGCCCACTTAATTACAGGTCTACCTGATGCATACAGCCGAGGCCGCATCATTGGTGACTACCGTCGTATTGCTTTGTACGGTATCGATTACCTCATCGAAGACAAGAAAAAACAATTCGACACAACTATGGGTGATATGACAGCTGATTTGATGCGCGACCGCGAAGAAATCAAAGATCAAATCCGTTCTTTGAAAGAACTAAAAGAAATGGCTGCCTCCTATGGTTACGATATCGGTCGCCCAGCGAACGACGTAAAAGAAGCTATCCAATGGTTATACTTCGGTTACCTTGGGGCCATTAAAGAACAAAATGGTGCAGCTATGTCCATCGGTCGTAATAGCACATTCCTTGATATCTACGCTGAACGTGACTTGAAAAATGGTACATATACAGAAGAACAAATCCAAGAATTTGTTGACCATTTTATCATGAAATTACGTATGGTCCGTTTTGCACGTATCCAAGAATATAATAACTTGTTCACTGGCGATCCAGTTTGGACAACTGAATCTATTGGTGGCATGGGTACTGACGGCCGTACATTAGTTACAAAAACTGCATTCCGTGTATTGCATACATTGACTAACCTTGGCCCAGCTCCAGAACCAAACCTAACAGTATTGTGGTCTCCACGTATGCCAATCGGGTTCCGTCGTTTCTGCGCTAAATTATCCATCGCTTCCTCCTCTATCCAATACGAAAACGATGAATTGATGCGTCCTAACTCTGGTGATGACTATGCTATCGCATGTTGTGTTTCCCCAATGCGTGTGGGTAAAGAAATGCAATTCTTCGGTGCTCGTTCCAACTTGGCTAAATGTTTGCTATACGCTATCAACGGCGGTGTAGATGAAAAAATCAAAAAACAAGTAGGGCCTAAGTATCGTCCAATCACATCCGAATACCTCGACTTTGACGAAGTATGGGAAAAATATGATGACATGATGGAATGGCTAGCTGGTGTCTATGTTAACGCGTTGAACATCATCCACTATATGCACGATAAATACGCTTATGAAAAACTAGAAATGGCACTTCATGACCGTAAAGTAACTCGTTGGTTCGCTACTGGTATTGCTGGTCTTTCCGTAGTAGCCGATTCCCTTTCCGCTATTAAATTCGCGAAGGTTAAACCTATTCGAGACGAGAACGGCATCGCTGTAGATTTTGAAATCGAAGGTGACTTCCCTAAATATGGTAATGACGATGATCGCGTAGATAACCTAGCTGCTCTCGTTGTTTCCACATTCATGAATAAAATCCGTAAACATCCAACATACCGTGAATCCGTTCACACTATGAGCTTGTTAACAATTACTTCTAACGTAGTATACGGCAACGCTACTGGTTCCACTCCAGATGGCCGTAAAGCTGGTGTAGCTTTCGCTCCTGGCGCGAACCCAATGCATGGCCGTGACACACACGGGGCTATTTCTTCCTTAGCATCCGTTGCAAAAATGCCTTGGCGCGATAGTGCAGACGGTATCTCCAATACCTTCTCCATCGTTCCAGATGCATTAGGTAAGTCTGGTGAAACATTTGTAACGTTAGGCGATTTAGATATCGACCTTGATCCAAGCCAGTTACCAAATTCCAATGGTAACTTTGCTTGTAACGAACCAAATGTTCCTATAGATGAAAGCAAATAAAAGCTTTCACCCGCCGATGATTCCACCCTATTGATCACGGCTATGCTCACATCTATTGGTGATGACTCGGATATATTGGGACTATTATTAGTCTTTCACAGAGAATGCTGTGGAGGCTTTCACCAGCGGAGGCATTCCTAGTTTACTCGTTTGATTGAAAGGAGGATTTTTCCCATGAGCAATCAACAACAAATCGATAACTTAGTTGAGTTATTAGATGGTTATTCCCAAAAAGGTGGCCATCATTTGAACGTTAACGTGTTCACTCGTGAAACATTATTAGACGCTCAAAAACATCCTGAATTGTATCCTCAATTGACAATTCGTGTATCCGGCTATGCTGTGCACTTTAACAAATTGACTAAACAACAACAGGATGAAGTTATTTCCCGTACATTCCATCAAGCTATCTAATCGAGGTATCCTATGAACGGACGTATTCACTCGGTAGAAACGATGGGTACGGTTGATGGGCCAGGCATGCGCATGGTGGTATTCCTACAGGGATGCCCCATGCGTTGTGCCTATTGTCATAATCCCGACACGTGGGACGTCAAGGGCGATTTCCAGCTGATGTCCGTCGAGGATTTATGGCAGCAATTCGAGCGTAACCGCCAATTCTACTCAAACGGTGGCATCACTGTCAGCGGTGGGGAGGCGCTCATGCAAATTGAATTTGTGACTGAGCTGTTCACCTATTTCCGGGAAAGAAACGTCCATACCTGTTTAGATACAAGTGGAATTTGTTTTGATCCCCACCAAGAGGTGGCCTACCGACAACTATTAGCAGTAACCAGCCTAGTCATCCTAGACATCAAAGATATTGACCCAGAAAAACATCAATGGCTCACCGCACAACCTATTGAGCCTATCCTAAATTTTGCACGCCTCACCGCCGAGGTGAACACACCTATTTGGGTGCGTCACGTCGTGGTACCGGGCATTACAGATGTGAAAGAACGTCATTATCGTCTTGGATTCTTCCTCGGTTCATTGAATAATATTCAAGCTGTCGATTGTCTACCTTATCACGTCATGGGCGTTTCCAAATATAAGGAACTGGGCCTAGACTATCGCCTAGAAGGCGTACCAGCAGCCACAAAGGCACTCGCTACAGATGCCTCTAAAACAGTAGTAGAAGGCATCAAAGCCTACCGGCGTCACTGGTGGATTCCCATCAAAACAGAACATTCTATGTCATAATCAAGTATTTGGGGAGATTTTCTCAACTATTATAAATATCCCGCAACAATCTAGAACCTTGATCTATGATACGACCTTGTAAAGCACTATTATATGGGCCCATCGGCTTGTGTAATAGTGCTTTTCTGTATCTCGTTTCTCCTTTCCATAAGTAGTAAATAAAAGTAGCATGCGGACTCCCACGCATGCTACTTTTCATGTTTCTATGCAAATTAATAATCTATCCATTACTAACAAAAATAGCGCCATTTTCTCGGTGCCATTTTCATTATAATCATATATATTTGTCAGAATTATTATCCGATGACAAAATGATTAGACCACGGCCAAACTCACCCTAAATTAGCTCACTACATTCACAGGTTTACCTTCGAAGAATCCATGGATATCATCGGAAATAATACCTACTAGACGTTGGCGAGTTTCAAAGCCCTTCCACCCCATATGTGGTGTGATGATAACATTCTCTAATGTATAAAGAGGACTATCCTCTGCTGGAGGTTCTACTTCTTGTACATCAAGGCCAGCACCACCAATAGCTTTATTTTGCAATGCTTCAATCAAATCAGCTTCATTAATCAAAGCGCCACGACCAGTGTTAATAATGAACGCTGTTGGTTTCATCAAGGAAATTGCTTTTTTATCAATCATGTATTTTGTTTTGTCATTCAATGGGCAGTGTAAGGAAATGTAGTCACTTTCACTCATCAAAGTTTCAAAGGATACATAACGGATACCTTCGGAATCTTCTTTTGGTGTGCGAGTATGAATCAAAATATTCATGCCCAATGCACGAGCTACTTTGATAACCTCTAATCCTATATGTCCAGCACCGATGATGCCCAAGGTTTTACCGTTAACCTCTGTATGAGGTACTTGTAGATGTTTTGTAAAATTACTACGGTCCCCACGCGCTAACATGGCAATTTGTTGTTGCATAGTGGAAGCCAAGTTTAATAACATCATGATAACTGTATGGGCTACACGTTCAGTACTGTAGGCAGGAATATTACACACCGTAATCCCATGGCTACGAGCCGCATCAAGATCAATATTATTATAACCTGTGCCCGCTTCTACAATAAGTTTTACAGTATCAGGAAATTGCGCCATCAGTTCTGCTGGTACTGGATATTCCTTAGTAACAACAGCAGTTGCGCCTTGAATACGTTCGATAAATTCTTCGTTTGTACTATTTTGATATACTTGCACATCATCGGATAAGATGGAAAAATCCAATTGACCATCAAAATCCATTTTACCTGCATTCACAACTACTACTTTTTGACTCATATTAGCCTCCTATGAACGGTACTATATCACTTGTATAACAGAATTGTATTTATATATTTATTATACAGCATTTACTCAATAAAACTATGATGAGTTTAACAAAATTGATGAGTTATTTAAGTCTAATTTGGGCAAAAAACTATTGTTAATTCCTGTAAAAGCGGTACAATAAAGTATACAATTAATATATATAACTATTCATCAAAATCTTAGATGACGATAGATAATCATAAATACATTCATTTTAAATAATTAGGAGTCATTATGAGACCTACCTATTTAACAATAAACACCTCACTTGTTCGTGAGAATTTGCGCAAAATCAAAGATAGCTTACCCGAATGGAGCACCAGCACCGCGGTTATCAAAGCCAACGGTTATGGCCACGGTAGTGTCATGATGGGCCGTATTGCTGTTGAGGAGGGCTATGAATCCCTTGCTGTGGCTATACCTGAGGAGGTTGTCCCTCTTCGTAATGCCGGTATCATGGTACCAATTTACCTGCTCGGTTTGACTCGCCCTCAATCCTTTGAACTCGTAGCGGATACCAATTGTATCCCTGCCGTTTGTGAAAGCACCGACTTTGAAGCACTTCAAAAGGTAGCTGATAATCATGATATAACTATTGAGCTCGCCGTAGCAGTAGATACGGGGATGCACCGTATCGGTATTAATCCAGACAATGCCATAGACTTCATCAAACACATCGATCAATATCCAAATTTACATATTGATGGTTTCTTCTCCCATATGTCGAATGCCGATGCGGCAGACCAAAGCCATGCCCATGGACAGGCTCAAAAATTTCATGCCATGGTTGATGCTATCCGCGCCTTTCGTCCAGATGAAGAATATCGTTTTTCCCTCGCCAATAGCGCAGGCTTACTTTCCGTTAAGGATAGTCTTTTTACAGATGCCCGTCCTGGCATCATTCAATATGGCATTATGCCTTCTCTCGATGTGCCAAACCGATTAGGATTAAAACCAGTTCTCTCACTTCATAGTGAGGTTGTACACGTGCAGCACTTACCCGCTGGTGAAGGAATTGGTTACGGTAGTACCTATGTAACACCGCGCCCTATGACGATTGCTACTATTCCAATGGGCTATGCTGATGGCTATCCGCGCAGTTTGTCTAACCGAGGTTCTGTACTGATCCATGGTACGCGTTGCCCAGTAGTGGGCCGAGTGTGTATGGATCAATTTATGGTAGCTATTCCTGACGAACTTACCGTTGTCCCTGGTGACAAGGTCGTTCTCCTCGGTGCCCAAGGACATGAAAGCATCACTGCCCTTGAAATTGCAGCATTAGCTAATACAATTCCATACGAGATATTTTGTGGTTTCTCGGAACGAGTACCGCGACAATATATTTAATCAAAACGTCTACTTTAATACTAAAAGCTTCCATTGCCAACGTGTAATGGAAGTTTTTTATTATCTACATATATCATATTTATTATGCATATTTATAATTTATAGTATCTCTAGAGGACATTTTATTGTATAATTTATATGTATATAAATTATTTGTATTTATTTTTAGTAGGCAAGTACAACTTTCACCATTGGGGGCGTAAATCTGGTGCTAGTATTGCCTCATGTTGTGAGAGGAGTTTTTCACTATGAACATTCTGATTTCTCTGATTGTCATCCTCTGGGTAGGGACGCTGATTTACAAAAAGTATAAAGCGCAAGCTGTACTATTGTTAGGCGGTATGATTCTTATGACCACTGCCATTTTACTCGGCTATGATTCCCCACTAGCGGCAAAAGCCCAAACGGGTAGTTTTTTCTTTGATATGTATGAATACATTCGTTCCATATTCAGTAGCCGTGCAGCAAAACTAGGTCTCAATATCATGGCCGTTGCTGGTTTTGCTCGTTACATGGACCATATCGGTGCCTCTCGTGCCCTCGTTAATTTAACAATCAAACCATTGTTGGCATTAAAATCCCCATACGTAGTATTGAGTGCCTGCTGGGCTCTTGGTATGGTTATCGGTTTGGCCATCAATAGTGCGTCTGGCTTGGCTATGTTATTGATGGTTACTATGTACCCAATCCTAATTGCTCTTGGTGTAAGTAAACTATCTGCTACTGCAGCTATCGCTACAACTCTTTGCTTGGACTGGAGCCCTAGTGACACAGGTACTATCTTCGCCGCTGAACTTGCTGGCATCGATCCTGTAACCTACTGGCATTCCTACCAAGTACCTGTTGCTTTATGCGTGTTCCCAGTAGTTGCTATCTTGCATTATTTGACTCAAAAATACATGGATAAACGCGATGGCCACATCGTACAACCACAAGTAGCTGGAACAGTTAATACAGATAATGTAGATCAAAGCAAAATCGAAGATAAAGCACCTGCTATCTACGCAATTCTTCCTATTATTCCATTAGCATTAATTTTATCTTTCTCCGATCTTTGGATTACTACAATTAAAATGAATATCATCGTAGCGATGTTCGTTGGTACAAGTATTGGTATGGTATTCCAATGGATTCGTACTCGCAGTGGCAAAGCAGCCCTCGCTGATCTTCAAATCTTCTTTGATGGTATGGGCTACCAAATGGCCAATGTAATTTCCCTAATCGTTGCTGGTGAAACATTTGCCAAAGGCCTTATGGTTATCGGTGCTATCGATGCTCTTATCCAAGGCTCTCAAACATCAGGTTTCGGTGGTGTAGGTATTACTCTAGTTATGATTAGTATCATCGCTATCTCCTCTGTAGTTATGGGCTCTGGTAATGCACCATTCTTTGCATTCGCCAACCTCGTTCCAAATATCGCCGCACAAACAGGCGTGGCTACAGTAGTTATGATTCTTCCAATGCACTTTATTGCCAGTGCAGCCCGTGCGATTTCTCCTATTACAGCAGTTATCGTAGTGGCATCTGGTATGGCTGGTATCTCCCCATTTGATTTGGTAAAACGCACGGCTATCCCAATGATTGGCGCTTGTATTACATTGGTTGTGGCTAACTTCGTATTATTCTACTAATCATAGACCCACAAATTAATGGGTATATAACCATTTAACAATCACATATTTCCAGTGTTTACTGGCGTAAAAAGGAGGTCATCATGGTGACCTCCTTTTTGTTGCGCCTATGAATTATATAGGTAAATTTTATATCGAATTTTATTGATTTATTATGGTAGATATCATACTATAGTAGTAAATGAGGTTTTATCTCATTTATATTAGTATAATTAGCGTATACGCTACTGGAGAATATATGAAAGAAACTACTATTACTGAATTATCCTATTCTAAAAAAGAGTGGGGCCAAGAACAACAATCTTGGAGTACTCGCTCTGAGTTCTTCGTTACTTTACATGACCGTGAGGATCGCAAACAACAAGTTGTAAACTTCTTAGCATTCATTAATGAACATAATCTATTACCCGTACCAGCTAATGAATCCATTCGCACATTAGATATTGGTTGCGGTGTTGGTGACTATGCTTTAGGCCTTTCACAAGAAGGTTATCATGCACACGGCATTGACCTAGCCACAGGTATGGTACAGGGTGCTAAACAAATTGCTGATAAAGAACAAACACTTCTTACCCTCTTTATTGGACCTTGGTCAGAAGAATTACGGCAATCACAAAATTGGGATCACGCCTTTGATTTGGTGTATTCAATTTTCTGTCCAGTCATGTTAGATTTCGATAATCTGGCAGCCATGACAAAAGCAAGTAAAGGTAAATGTCTATTATTAGCCTTTGCTGACCGCAAGGATACTATCGTTGAGTATTTGCGTACTATTTTTGTACCAAAACAAGATCTTCCTATGGATGCTAATACTGATGCCATTATTGATTATATTAAAACTATTGGCCAGAACGTAGAAGCTACCTACCAGG
Organism: Veillonella absiana; assembly: GCF_032970865.1. Lineage (NCBI taxonomy): Bacteria > Bacillati > Bacillota > Negativicutes > Veillonellales > Veillonellaceae > Veillonella > Veillonella absiana. The sequence continues at coordinate 255,954 of NZ_JAWJZB010000001.1, forward strand.
TTGCCACTGAAAGAGAATCCCTTGATATCGACAAAGCCGTAGAGTACTTTGCGTTACGTGTCATGGATGATTTTGATGGTACCAAAGAAGAACTATATGCCAAGCTAAAAGAAGCTTTGGCGCCATTCACGAAAGAGTCTATCGTAACCAATGAGACGGAGGATACAATTCTTTGGTTGAGTTGGGAACCGAAATAAAACTGAATCACTAAATAAAAAGTAACCACTAGAGCCCTATACTCAAGTGGTTACTTTATTTTTCAATGGAGCTGATGGGCAGGATTGAACTGTCGACCTGTTGTTTACGAAACAACTGCTCTTCCAACTGAGCTACACCAGCATTTATGAAAATAATTCTACTCCTGTTATGCCAAAATTGCAATACCTATACCCTAGTAGCACAGATTGGTCTCACTCAAAAATACAGTAAATTTCTATAAAAATGAAAATTTCATTATATATATTCAAAATTGAGGTGTTATTTAGAACTTTCAACATTGCAAAATCAGTCTTATTGCCATAATCCTTATCTAATTTCTTCGAAATCTCCACCTCTACATTATGAATTATAGGAATATCTAGTATGTCAAAAACGTTGATTATGACCTTAAGTTTTTGATACAGTTATACCAATAGTGTATTAGTGCTGTATCTAGTATTAAAGTCAATTAAGGGACTGAACGAAACATCATATTAGAACATAATCATACTAGATAATGGCATTATGTAGTTGTGTCCACATAACTAGTGGAGAAAAGAGGTTCTTATGGAAAACCAAGTTAGAAAAGTTGAAATGAGTGAGACTGTTGCTGATCCGACAGGATTAGGTTTATTAGGTCTAGCAATTGTATGTTTTGTTGTATCTACCTCCCGCGTCGGATGGTCTGGTCCAACTACATCGGTCATTATTCCTTGGGCAGTATTATTAGGCTCCTTCGCCCAGATGATTGCTTGCTATTATGATTTCAAAAAAAATAACCCCTTTGGCTCCGTTGTATTCGGTGCATACGGTCTATTCTGGTCTGCTATGGCCGGCGTATGGCTTATTCAAATGGGTGCCTTTGGCCCAGAATTAGCAAAAGGTTTTGATGTAACACAATTGGCTTTCGCCTTTGTAGGATTCCTAATCTTCTCCATCTTTGGTACTATCGCCGCCCTCAAAACAAACAAGGTTGTATTTGCTATTATGTTCCTTATTTGCTTTTTATTTTTCGGTCTAGCTACCGATTTATTTCTCGGTGGCCGCACTTGGTTCTTTAGTCTCGCTGCTTGGTCCGAACTATTCATCTCCTTATTGGGATTCTACGGTAGTGGTGCCGTTCTCGTAAACAAGGTATTTGGCAAAACTGTATTCCCATTGGGATCTGCCATTCTATAATGGACTTTTAACCTTCACAGCTTCTTAAAGGGATTCTATAACAATTAGGTCTACTAAAATTATATCTGTGAAAGCAAAAACAGGTGCCCTCTCACGAGGAGCACCTGTTTTTTACTTATACGTGTATGAATTTTAATGTAAGTCCTATTTTAAGCTTTCATAGATTTTGGACAAATTATCTCCCATACGTTGTAGGTAAGATTTATCGTCTTCTTTACTTTCCATTGTATAAATAGTTTCTACTTTAGCACCTACTTCAGCGGCTAAAGTTTTAGATACTTCTGGACTTGCCATTTCTTCGGCAAAGATTGTTTTAATACCATGAGATTTAGCAAATTCAACAAGTTCAGCAAGTTGTGCTGCATTTGGTTCACCTTCAGCAAATACGTCTTCAACACTTTGTTGCTCTAAGCCAAAATCGCGACATAAATACGCAAAGGCTGCATGACCAGTTACAAAATCTTTATGTGCTACAGTAGCAAATTTTTGAGCATAATCCTTTTGCAAGGCTTCTAGTTTAGCCACATAATCTTTTGCATTTTTTTCATAATAGTCTTTATTAGATGGATCGGCTTTCACCAATGCATCCTTCACATTATTTACTTCAATAACTGCATTTTTTAAACTCAACCAAGTATGAGGATCTTCAGCACCATGCTCTTTGATTTCTTCTTCATCTGTATTTTTAATAGTCTCTACACCTTTAGATGCTACAACAGAGACTAATTTATCGTTTTTAGCAGATTCAATAGCTTTTTCTGCCCATGGCTCCATACCTAGCCCGTTATATACAAATACTTTGGCAGAGCTCAAGGACTTAATATCCTCTGCTTTTAATTCAAAATCATGTGGTTCTGTGCCGTCTGGAATAATAGTTGCAACCTCAACCTTATCACCACCAACAGCCTGTACAAATTCTGTCATGGCGTTAAAACTAGTCACAACTTTTACCTTACTATTTGTTGTATTACTATTACTATTCTGACCGCAACCAACAGCAAGAATCAAGGCAAATACGCTAAACAATACTGCTACTAAACGCTTTATCATGAGTATCCCTCCTAACAACATCAATATACAACTGTCGCAATTACATACGTGTAAGTACAAGTAATATCAACTCATTGACCCAGCATACACACAATTTACGTCTATCAATACACAATGGCCGGTCAACTATCCTTTACCAAACTACACGTATTCTTTGATGTATTCTCTATTTATGTTATACTAAATCTATAGAAATGCAATTGCGACACAGTTGCATTTACATATATTAGTATAATCATTCTACGCAATTTGTCAACATAAAAGGATTGTTCATGTTAAAAGTTAAAGATTTATATTTTTCATACCACCAACAGCCCTCCTATGTTTTTGAGGGCCTAAATCTCACTATTCATCGTGGCGACTACATTTCTATCGTCGGTGAAAATGGCTGTGGTAAAAGTACTCTACTTCGTCTCATTTTAGGATTTTTAACACCTACACAAGGCTCTATTACCATGGAGACTAAAAATATTCGTTATGTTTCCCAGAAAAATGATTTTTCCCATTCTGGATTTCCCATTACAGTTAGAGAAATATTAAATTCCTATCGTAAACTGCTACATATTAAAGACCCCAATGAAGTAAATCGAGTATTAGAGTTAACTCATATGACCTTCGCCGCAGATAAACTCATCGGCCAACTCTCTGGAGGCCAGGCACAGCGAATCTCCATTGCTCGTTCCCTCATTGGAGAGCCCGATTTAATCATCCTCGATGAACCATCTACAGGCGTCGATGCCAAAAGCCAAGAAAGTATGTATGCACTCCTTAAACAATTAAATACAGACAGAGGCATTACAATACTTTCAGTAGAACACAATCTCGATGCAGCTCTAACAAATTCAACCAAGATTTTCCACTTATCCCACGGCAATGGCCACCTCTGTACACCTGAACAATACGCTCACGAAATTCTGCATCATACAGGAAAGGAGTGTAGTTGCCATGTTTAATTATGAATTTATGCAAAATGCATTCTTTGTAGCCATTTGCATCTCCCTACTATGCCCATGTATAGGCATATTTATGGTTCTTCGCCGCTCCTCCATGATTGGCGATACTATGTCCCATGCCTCTCTTGCAGGGATTACGTTGGGTCTATTATTAAACACAAATCCCATTATGGGGGCTTTCATATTCACTGCAATCTGTGGCGCCCTCATCGAGTTCTTGAGAAAATATTTCTCACATCATTTAGACCTAATTCTAACTATTATTTTATCTCTCAGCATTGGCACCGCCATTACACTCATCAGCTCCGGTAAACTGAAAGCTAACGCCAATGTTTTTTTCTTTGGCAGCATTTTAACAGTCACTACAGCAGATATGATCAGCATTTTTCTATTAACAGTATTGTCCATCATCACACTCTATGTATTGTATAATCAACTACTGTACATTGCCTATGATGAAGAAGCCGCTCGTGTAGCTGGTGTTAAGGTAGATATAATCAACTATGTATTCGCCATTTTAATGGCTGCTGCTGTATCCATTTCTATTAAAATCGTTGGTGTCCTCGTATTAAGCGCCATGATTGCCTTACCAGTAGCATCTGCCCTCCAACTAGAACGAGGATTCAAACAAACCTTGTTGTACTCCATGGGATTCAGTTTATTATCCATGGTCATAGGCCTTACTGGGTCCTACTATTTAAATGTAGCCCCTGGTGGATTTGTATCACTCACATCAGTAGGAATTTTATTAGTTGTCCTAGTGGCCAAACAAATGCAACACAAATTGCGACAACATACACCTAATCTTCATCACTAGAATACTAATAATCATCTATCCAACTATAACTAATATGTAAAGAAGGTAATATAATGAATTCAATATTAGAACCTACTAACTGGCCAGAAGGCATAAAGAAAACTAAACAACGTGTAGGCATTTGGCAAGTACTTTCACAGGCTCAAAAACCAATAACAGCTGCCGAAATTGCTACTGGACTAGGTGAAGATGGTGGCATCAACAGTGTATGGATGTCTACCATTTATCGGACACTCGATTTTTTTGTGGAAAAACAGCTTGTCACTCGCACCGTTCTCTCCAATAGCGATATGGCATTATATGAAATTACGCCCCACCAACATCGCCATTACGCAGTATGTACTGAGTGTCACAGGATGATTCCCCTCCATAACTGCCCGGTAGTATCTACACCACATGATCTAGAGGATACAGGATTTGAAGTGACTGGTCATAATCTAGAAATTTATGGTGTCTGCAGTGAGTGCCAAAAACATCATAAATAGCATTTCAAAAATTTAACATTCAAAATAGCACAATAATACCAAGTTACTTTAAAGAACACAAAAGGACATAACCGACTGAATCAGATATTTGTCTATTCAATCAGTTATGTCCTAATTTTATGCTCAAATTTATTTATGCGTTAATACCACTCATGCGGTAATCCACTAAATCTGGAGATACTTCTATATCTGCCTCTGTACAAGCAATGATATCTTCCACTGTATATTCTGGATCTTTTTCAATCAAAAGTAATGGGCCATCTTGAACTTTGAAAACAGCTCTTTCAGTAATAATGACATTTACCACACCAATGCCTGTGAGGGCTAAGTGACAGCGTTTCAAAATCTTAGAATTGCCTTTTTTGTCGGTATGTTGCATAGTTACTACGATTTTACGAGCCCCAGTTACGAGATCCATCGCACCGCCCATACCAGGTGCTAAGTTACCACCAGCAGCATTCATAGCCCAGTTAGCAATATTGCCTTCTTGGTCAACTTCAAAAGAACCAAGAATCGCTGTATCCACATGTCCACCACGAATGATTCCAAAAGAATCTGCAAGGTCAAAAATAGCCGCACCGGATGTAAGAGTTATAGCTAGACCACCAGCATTACCATTATCAGAATCTGCCTCTCCATAATATGGAGTAGGGCCAGACATAAGACATCCATTTTCTGCTTCTAGACTTACAAAAATACCTTCTTTTAAATAGTTTGGAACCTCAATAGGAATCCCAAAACCTAAATTTACCACTTCGCCATCGCTAAGTTCTAAGGCTGCACGACGAGCAATTTTTTCTCTAACATTCATACTAGCCACCTCTTATTCATGTTTTAATATACCTATTGAATTCCATTGTTCATTATAAATCTTATGTTGTACATCTAATGGATTACCTTGTACAACTGCGTTAACGAATACGCTCGGAGTACCTACGCGAATTGGTTCAATAACATCCATTTCTACGATTTCATTTACCTCTGCAATAGTATATTTACCAGCTGTAGCTGCTACTTTATTACAGTTAATAGAAACACCACGATAGGAAATGTTACCAATAGGATCGCCTTGATAGCCTTTAATTAGCGCAAAATCTGCAGTGAGAGCCGTTTCTAATAAGTAATCCTTGCCCTCAATATTAATTTTTTGCTTACCTTCTTCAATGAGCGTCCCCACACCAGTTGGTGTTAAAATACCGCCCAAACCAGCGCCACCAGCACGAAGCTTTTCAATCCATGTTCCCATTGGATATAACTCAACCTCTAAATTACCTTTTGCATATTGCTCCAATAATTCTGGGCTCGTTCCAATATGAGCACCGATAAATTTTTTTAACTTGCCCATTTTTAAACAATGGTGCCAAGTCAAAGTTACCACCTGGCATAGTACTAACTTCACTCAAAATCGTTAGATATTTTTGACCTTGTCGAACTAACTCTTCAATACTAAGGATCCAAAATAACTAAACAAATGTAAAAACTTTCTTGCCCCTATAATGTCACGTTAATAAATATTCCTCTAATACCTATTATTAATACAAGCATATGCAGTTATAACTAAAAATCATGAGCCATTATTTTTTTTGATAGCTAGTGTCAACTTAAACGCCACTCAATCCTATTAACTACAGAATTACTGGTTTCATATCCGCCAAGATACCCTCTACTTCCGTAGCCTCTTGGATACTTTCATGTAAAATACGAACCATATCACGAATATCCTCAGCCGTAGATGCAAGTGGTGGCATAAGAATCACCACATCGCCGATTGGCCGACAAATGAGCCCTTTTGTACGCGCCAATACGGCCACCTTGGCACCAACCGCATCATTTGGATGGTATGGGATATGACTAGCCACATCTTTTTCAAGCTCGATGCCTACGATAAGACCTCGTTGACGAACTTCTTTCACATGAGCTAGTATTTCCACAGATTTTAATGCATCGGCCATAGCCTCAATTTTAGGTGGCAAATTATCAATAACATGCTCCTTGCGAAACACCTCTAGCGATGCCAATGCTACAGCACACGCCAACGCATTCCCCGTATAGGAATGACCATGATAGAATGTTTTCTTTTCCTCAAAAGTGCCTAAAAAAGCATCAAATATTTTTTTAGTCGTTAAGGTTGCTGCCAACGGCATGTATCCACCAGTAATCCCCTTCGATAAAGTCATCAAATCTGGGGCCACATTTTCGTTTTCGCAAGCAAACATTTTACCAGTACGACCAAAGCCAGTGGCCACCTCATCCAAAATGAGGAATACATCATATTGTTTTGTCAATTCCCGAACACGTTTTAAATACCCCTCCGGCATGACGAGCATCCCTGCTGCAGCTTGTACTAATGGTTCCATAATGAGGGCTGTAATTTCCTCATGTTGGTCTTGTAAAATTCGTTCTAACTCCTGTAGAGACGCTTCAAAAGCTTGTTCTCGATCCGCCACATCTCTATAAATACCTGGAGATGGTAACAAAATTGGTTTAAATAGTAAAGAATGGAATACCTCATGGAACAAAGTAATACCACCTACACTAACGGTACCCAAAGTATCCCCGTGATACGCCGACGTAAGGGAAATAAATTTCGTCTTTTTTGTTTGCCCCACAAGCTGGCGATACTGATAGGCCATTTTCAAGGCTACTTCGATAGCTGTACTACCATCATCGGAGAAAAACACTTTTTCTAGTCCCTCTGGTGCGATATCTACTAGCTCTTTCGCTAACTGTGCTGATGGTGGACTCACCAATCCAAGCAATGTACTATGAGAAATTTTTCCCACTTGCTCAATGATTGCCTTGTTTAGATCTGGATGATTATGTCCATGAATATTAACCCACAATGAGGATACGCCATCATAATATTTCTTACCGTCCTCATCGATGAGATAAATTCCTTCACCTCGCTCGATGACTACTGGAATTTGTTGCAACCAATCTTGCATTTGTGTAAATGGATGCCACACAAATTCATGATCCCATTTAGCCGCTTGGGATATTAATACCGGGGATTCTAATTGTTCTGTTCTTGCTGCTACTTGCTCTGTTACGCCGGACGTTACCACAACACTTCACTCCTCACTCATTACCTAATACTTGCCATACATGCTTTGAATCGATAAATTCTCTAGCCCATTCCACTTTAGTGTTCCACGCATCAATGCCATCAAATGGTGGTATCACACCAAGCACAGGAATATGCGTATACCGCTCCATATCCTCAATATTTGTGTGCAACAAAAATGGTTCCACTTGTGCCGTATTATTCACAATGATTCCTTTCACGTGAATACCATGATGTTCGGCATACTCCTTCGTCAAAATAACTCGATTGATAGAACCTAACCGACCATCTGCAACAAGCAATGCCGGTAGCTGACTATCTTTTGCTAAATCTGTGAAAGTCCGATCTTCCGTAAGGGGTGTAGTAACACCACCAGCACCTTCTACAAAGGTAATATCATATTTATTAACTACGTGATGAATGTGTTCAACCAATTCATCATAAGGAATCTTCACACCTGCCAATCGAGCTGCTAGTTTAGGAGAATACTCCCCTGGCAATGCATAAGGGTTCACTTCACTACGTCTATCCTCACCAGCCCCTATAGCCTGCATCAACATCGTAGCATCCGTACTCTCTAATTGCGATGCATGAATAATTCCAAACGTCTCTGTATCATCCATAATTGCTTCGTCACGAGGAATAATATTATCTTCATCAAATTGACTACTCTGTGCCATTGGAATCGCACCAGAAGCAACGGGTTTCACCATTCCTACCGAATATCCATCATCCTTAGCCAATACGCCCAACAAGGATGTAACGAAAGTTTTCCCTACATCCGTATCCGTACCAATGACAAATACGCCCTTTTGAGATAATACGGGTAATGTCTTATGACTATCCATTGATTGTGCTGCTATACCATCCATTTTACAACTCATTTGATCTGCCTCCCATTGATTAACAACTTAGCATCACATGTACAGTTTACAAATTCAATTGTAGTATATACCCCTCAAACGAAATTAGTCAACGTTAAATTATTTTCAAAGTTGACAATGATTAAAACAAAGATTATACTCTATCTAGATTAATTACGTAAACTCACAGGGAATTAAGAAGTTAACATTAGGAGGTCATTATGGAACAAACAAAGTTGTTATTTAGGGCCGCTCTCATTGTCGCCCTCATCGCTGTCGGTGCACGTATTCAAATTCCGTTGCCTTATTTTGATTACTACACATTACAATTTACTTTCGTATTACTTGGCGCCGCTTTACTACCACCAATCTACGCATTTGGAGCGGTTGCAGCCTATGTAGTAATGGGTCTCTTAGGCATCCCAGTCTTTGCTGGGGGTGGCGGTATATCCTATATTTTACGGCCTAGCTTTGGATACCTCATCGGCTTTGCCCTCTGTGCTGGGGCTCTATCCTATGTACACCAAAACTATGCAGTGCATACTAAAAAACAATATTTCCTCATGAATCTTTTAGGTATTGTCATCGTATACTTCTTCGGTCTCACTTACAAAACGGCCATTTTATACTGGTACCTCAACGAAACCGTAGATTGGGCCGTTCTATTATCTACAGCCTTTGCCTTTGACATTCCTGCAGATATCATAATGGTTGCTATTCTCTCCCTTGGTGAAAGACGCATCTTCAAAGCACTCCGCGCCTTTAGTAGACAAAGAAAACCAAAACAAATGCATATGGCATAGAACAAATAATATGTTAAGAATAAAGTATAGTCCTATCTCTAATAAAATATACGCCTATCTCTATCATAAAATTAGCCCCTGTACAAATCGTACAGGGGCTTTCACTATTTAATAATACGTTATATAAATTATATAAATTCATATTCATAAGAGTCTATCCATGTGCCATGTATATCAGTTACTCTACCTCTACATAACGGAATGCACCAGTATCAGGGTCCATCATGCCACCATAAAACCCCATGCCACGCGGGAACAATGGATGATGTCGTAAGAATTTAACCGTATATTTTACATTATCTTCAGAAATATGAAAACGATCCATCCAATCAATGAGACCTGGTTCTATCATGCGTATAGCATCTTCATTAATTCCCTTAGATTTCATTTGTTCCATAAATTGTGGAGCAGAAAAATCAATCATACCACAATTTTCATGCCCAATAACGAGCACATCAGTAATCCCCATCCCATAAGTAGATACCAATAGACTCTGCACGATATTATCGATTGGTTGAGTTACACTATTGCCTGCAGTTTTAATGGTAATAACCTCGCCACGACCAAATCCCAAAGCCTCCTCAAGCATACAGACGAGACGTGTATCCATACAGGTTACGATAGCTAATTTTTTCATTGGCTTGCTAGTGAGACCGGCCTCACCTAATTCAGGATGTTCTGCCACATAGTTGTTATTGAATTCTACAATTTTATTTATATCAATCATTGTATTACACCTCGTAATAATCCTAAGAATACCAGATAGGATATTAATTCTTTTTACATATATAACTTCATATATCCCCTTATGAGAATTATATGCCTTCTATACAAGTTATACAACATTTGTATTATAAATATACTTGTAAGTTTTATAGATACGCGTTTAAAGTTGTATGTATATTCCTATCTTCGTATACCATCATTACATACAATTCCGATAGCAATATACACGAATAACCATACACAGCATACAAGTATTTAAATAATCTTCTAAACTAGCCCTTGAAACATAAGAATTATCACACTGATTCTATCTGTATATGTGATATACTATAATAAGATTTGTGCACAGACTATAGTTCTTATATCTGTGCCTTATATATTTCAGTGAATTAATTTACATTGTATACATTGAGGAGTTTTATGTTTTTCTTTCTTCAAGGTCTCATCATTGGCATTTCATCTATGGCGCCAATTGGGATGCAAAATCTATTCGTAATCAATACAGCCCTAGCACAAACAACTATGCGTGTGCTGATCACGGTGGCCATCGTCATTTTCTTTGACATGACGCTCAGTCTTTCCGCTTTCTTTGGCATGGGGGCCCTCATCACACAATTCCCATTGCTCAAATTACTAGTTATGTTCTTCGGCGGTTTACTCATTATGTACATGGGGTATCAAACAGTACGCACAGAACCAACTATTTCAAACGTAGATACAAATGTGCCGATTACCAAAATCATCTCCATATCCTTTTTGGTAACTTGGGCGAATCCACAGGCTCTCATTGACGTAACAATGATGCTCGGTGCCTTCCGGGCTAGCCTCTCTGATAGTGAAAGCTATATTTTTATCAGTGGTGTCATGGCCGCTGCCATCGTTTGGTTCGGTGGTCTCGCATTAGTGATGCGCCTCTTGGCTAATAAAATTAGTATCTCTAGCTTGGCCTGGCTCAATAAAATCTGTGGTACTATTATCCTATTGTACGGCATCAAACTTGTATATGATGCTGTAATGTTGATGATCAACTAGTACTTATGTTAACTAATTCAATTCACTGACATACAGTATCATCAGCTTAGCAATAATATCTAATAATATCTAATAATATCTAATAATATCTAATGCTCTCTATAACCTCATCACTTTACCTGATGAGGTTATTTAATTTTCAATACAAATATAATTTTCTTTTGTATGCATACAAATCTAATAAAGTTGTTCATTATCAGGCGACTATGTAATTTATATAAAGATATTTTATAGATTTAATTCCCCTATTTGTGCTATTATAAAACCATGATTATCAATTAGATATATAAGTATATTCGATGCTCAACCGCAAAGGGGGCTTTTATTATGGGCATTAACGGAACAACATTACCTGGCATAGCGCTCTGTTTTCTACTCGCCTTGCCTTGTTGGTATTTAGGACAACTCGTACCACTCGTAGGTGGACCAATTTTTGCCATCATCCTTGGTATTATTTTAGGGACCACCATGAACATTTGGTCTCATACTAAAATAACACCAGGTGTATCTTTCACATCCAAAAAAATCTTGCAATACGCCGTTATTTTGCTCGGTTTTGGTCTAAACATTATGCAGGTCATTCATGTGGGGTGGATTTCTCTTCCCGTTATCATTTCTACAATTTTGACATCCCTCATCGTGGCCTATGTGATTTTTAAAATGACGAATATTCCATCGAATATCGCTGTGCTCATCGGTGTGGGTTCCTCCATTTGTGGTGGTTCCGCCATCGCAGCCGCTGCGCCTGTTATCAAGGCCGACGATCAAGATATCGCTCAAGCGATTTCCACGGTGTTCTTCTTTAACGTTATCGCCGCCTTCGTGTTCCCAACGCTAGGCGATTTCCTTGGCCTCACCAACACGGGTTTTGGTCTATTCGCAGGTACTGCCGTTAATGATACATCCTCTGTAACTGCCACTGCTGCTGTATGGGATTCTATGCATCCTGGGGCGCAAACATTGGAATACGCGACAATCGTTAAGTTGACTCGGACCCTTGCCATCATCCCGATTTGTCTCGGTTTGGCTAGCTATCAGGTGTACAAGGATAAACAAACTGCCACTGGTGAAAGCGACAGTTCTGTTAACATCGCAAAAATTTTCCCACGTTTCGTTTTGTACTTTATCCTGTGCTCCATCATCACTACAGTAGCCACTTACTTTGGTGCTAATTCTACCATCTTTAGCATGTTCAAAGGTATCTCCAAATACCTTATAATCATGGCTATGGTCGCCATCGGTTTAAATACGAATATAGTAAAACTCATCAAATCTAGTGGTTCCTCATTGGCACTTGGCTTCACATGCTGGGTATGCATCGCCATCGTCAGCTTGTGGGTACAACACATGATTGGATTGTGGTAAGCCGATTGTTCTAAACCAAGCGAAATCATTCGTCTCTATGATTATTTGAACAATCCTCTATTAACAAGTTTATAATAAAAATGAGCACTCACGTTATCAATTGTGAGTGCTCATTTTTTACTTATTGAGTAATTCTTTAAATGTGTCTGTAAACGGTTTCACATATTCATTCGTATTTTCCAATGGATTAAAGAAACAATAATTCCGTTCTAGCGGACGCCCTTCTGAATATACAGGGACGCGTTTAATATTCGCAATTGGATTCATCAGAGTCCCTACTTGGTCAATTAATAAGAATCCTCGGCCACTGGCCACGAGCATACGGGCTTCTTCCAAATTTCGTGCCACTAGGAACGCCCCTGTAAACCCAAGTACCTTGCGATAGTAATCCTCCTCATGAACCTGCGTCATAAGCGTACAAATCAATATGGCAGATAAATCCGATATATCTGGAATTTCAACAGTGTCTTTATCCATATAGCCTGTTGCTACCTCCATATAACTAGGTGCACTAACAATCAAATCATTGTTAAAATTCGAATTAAATGCCCGCCACTGATCGTTCAATGCCAAATCAATGGACTTATTCATCATGTCCTCGTAGAGTTCCTCATGGGAACCGCCGGTCATGCGAATATCTAAATTAGGGTACTGTTTTGATACTTTCACAATGGTATCATCAATTCCGTCCCACTGTAGCGATTTAAATAGCCCACGCGTAAATACACCCGATTATCCACGCCAATCCGCTGCATTTCCCGTTCTAAAATATGGATTTGATCGAGCAATCGTTTGCCCTCTTGGTAAAAGTACTCGCCCGCTGGCGTTAGGTGAAAGCTCCGATTTTCACGCACAATGAGGGTGGTGCCAAGATTTTTCTCTAGTGCCTTGATTTGCTGTGAAATGGCGGACTGGGATATGTAACTTTCATAGGCGGCCTGGGTGAAAGAATTGTAATCCACCACGGCCACAAAATATTCTAATTGTTTTAATAACATAGGTTAAACCTCGAACCGATTAATTGTCATACAAGAACTACGGTCTCATAGCGAGCCATGATTTTCAGTACGCCTCAGCTATTGCGGCATTAGCTAGAATTCTGTAACATCCTGAGATTTTGAAAATCTAGAATGAATCATATAAGCCGAGATAAAAAACGCAAAGGCCGTTAACCAAAATACAGCGGCATAGCCAAATTCCTTAGCAATCAAACCACTGCAGAATGGCCCCGCCACATTACCTAAAATAGATACGCTAGACACAACGCCAAATACAATACTGCGTCGTTCCACAGGCACATTTTGAGAAATCAACGTATTAGCCGTCGGCATGATAAAGCCCATAGCAAAGCCCGCCAAGGCGCGGAAAGCACCGAGTCCCCAGATATTCGGCATCAAGTACTGCATGATGAAGAATACACCAACACCGATGGTAGCGGACACAAGAATCTGTGGCATCCCCATTCGTTTTGTAAGCCGGCCAATAGATAAAGAAGCCAACGCACTAAATAATCCTGCAAGGAAAATAACAATACCTACGATAGTGGCTACAAAGGCTTCGTCCACATCCATGTAATGTTTAATATACAGCGGTAAAATCGGACCAATACCAGTAATACCAAAGTTACAAAGGAATTGCATAAATACGAGCAAGCGAACCTTGGGAATACTCAAGAAATATTTAATTAAGCTCAATTGTGATGTGCCACGATCAATTTTATGTTTATGCTGAATGTTTGGCATCAAAAATGCCACCCCGAGGAAGCACATAAATGCCAATGCGCTAAATACCAAGAACGGCGCCCTGTAACCTAGCAAATCTGCTGCTAAACCACCAATAAGTGGTCCAAATACTACGCCCATGACCATTGAAGCTTGATATAGCCCCATCCCCCAAGCAACGTGTTTTTCGGGAACAATCATGGTAATAATGGCCAGCCCTATGGGCACAAAACCACCTACAAAACCTTGCACCATGCGTAATAAAAACAATTGCACTGGTGATGTAGCTAAACTCGATAATCCAACAGATAATGACAGCATAGCTAGCAATACCATCATCGGTTTTCGCGGCCCCCACTGATTAGCCTTTGTCGTCCAATAAGGTGCGGTAAAGCAAATCATTAACGGTGTAATCCCAGAAATCAGCCCTGCCCAAAATGCAGCCTCTCCTTGATCCGAGACTCCTATATCACCTAAAAATAAAGGGATAAATGATATTACCCCAATAATCGTAATCCCCGCCCCAACCTGTATGGCAGAGATTAAATAGACAATTCTCTTCCAATGCTCTATCATAACTCATCTCTCATTCTAGAATCATTCCCTCATCTAATTTAGTTACAAAGCCTTCAGAGCAATTAATGAAACAAAACCAATTACAAACGGTTCTTTATACGGTAACGATTCATTCTTTTTATATTCTACAATCGCTTTATATATAATCATATTTTCACCAATATACTCTAAAAAGATATTACTTAACTGTATTGTACCCTATATTAACAAAATGTGTAAGCGAATAAAGAACATTTGATTCTGTAAATCACAGCCTCCACATCTATACTCCCCGATAAATAATTTTAGATTGAACTCAGTGCCGTGCACATGCTAGTAGTGATTAATGCTAGTGTTAGAAATGAAAAGAACCACACTATAACGCCTACGAACTTAGAGGTTCCCTCTAGAGAGTAGAAGTTATAGTGTGGTTCTTTGATGTTGTTATTAGTGAATATTAATCACTACTAGCATGAACCGAAAAAGGGTTCAGCCAAAATTATTTATCTCTCCCAGCTCCGTCACGTTTGCGGTACACAATAAATGGCCTCGTCAAATAATTCAACGGCACGCTCAAGCAATGCACCAAACGACTGAATGGGAAGATAATAGCCACAGCCATCCATGAGAACATGTGGAATTTAAATTCTAGTGGTACACCTTCCATCAAGGATGGATCTGGTTGGAACATCAAGAGTCCGCGGAACCAAGGTCCGATGGACACACGATAGTCAAAGAAACCAGCGTAATTCAACAATGTACCAGTCATACCACTAAAAATAGCCAACGCTAAGAATAGGTATAACCATTTATCTAGTGTAGATGTGTTAGCTTCTAGAGCTTTCACAGTGAAACGACGTTTCATCAAGAGCAAGAAGCCTACGATGAACAATACACCTGCTACAGCACCCATGTACAAGGCACCTTCATGGTACATATGGTCATTAATACCAAGAGCAGCTGTCCAAGTTTTTGGCATTAGCACACCTACGATATGACCGCCCAACACGCAGGCCAAGCCAAAGTGGAACAATGGGTTGGCAATGCGCAATTGTTTTTTCTCTAAAAATTCACTGGATTTTGTTGTCCAGTTACTTTCAAAATAGAAGAAACGAATTAACGTTCCTGCGATTAGGAAAGTGAAGGCAATGTAAGGCAAGGCGCCCCATAAGAATAGATTCATTTTGCACCGTCCTCCAATCCGTTGGCCACCGCCAAAATAATATCAAACAAGAAAGCGTACGTGATTTTAGCCTCAATCAAACGTTCACGGATGTATTCCAATTGAGGACGGCAGTACGTCAAGATTTCTCGGGCCACCGGTGCGTCAACAGCAGCGCATAATTCCAAGATAGCTGGCACATAGTCAGGCATCTCTGCAGGAATTTCGAAATCATTTTCCAAGTAGAACGCCTTGTATTTTACAAGTTCCTCTGCCTGTTCGCCAGTACCTTGCAATTCATAGGTGGACATGTACATCGTCGTATTTTGACTGAAGTCAAAGGTACGAACGTATTGGTCCTCGAATTCCTTACGTGGCATTTCGTCCACATAGTCGAAGAAATCGAAGATGGCTTGTTTCAATTGTGGATGTTCTACTGTTTCAGTATCGGTTTTCCATTCAGGAATTTCTGCATACCAAGCTGCATCAGGGTAGCGCAATAAGAATGATACGATTAACAGAATTTTCTGATTATCATTCAACACTTGTTCATCAAGCACCACTTGATGACTATCGGCCTGAGCAGCTGTATTTGTCATGGTAGCTGTATCACTCATCGATGACATCCTCCTGTAGGACAACGAAAGCCTTGATGTTGTTGCATACCGATGCGATCTTCGCGAGATACATCTACATCCGTTGGAATGACAAAACGATCATTATATTTGGATAGACCAAGCAATTTGTACATAGCGAGCATTTGTGTTTCTGTGAGCATTTCTCGACCGCTCAACACCTCTTCTTCACCATGTTCACGACGTTTCATGAATTCGCGCATATCAAGGATTTTTTGCAATACTGTTTCTACGATATCAGTGTTACCAGCGCTGAACATGTTGGCCAAGTATTGCACTGGTACGCGCATTTCAGTAGCTTCTGGCAAATATACATCGCTCGTTACGCGTTGCAAAATTGGACTCAATGGTGGCACATACCAAACCATTGGCAATGTACGGTATTCAGGATGCAATGGCAATGCTACACCCCATTCTTTTACGATTTTGTAGACTGGGGATTTTTGAGCTGCCTTTAACCAGTTTTGGCTAATGCCGTCAGCTTTAGCTTGTTCGATAACAGCAGGATCATTTGGATCAAGGATGATATCCACCATGGATTGGTATATATCTTGTTCGTTTTTAACGGACGCCATTTCTTCCACTTTATCCATATCGTACAACACTACGCCAACGTAACGCATACGGCCTACGCAAGTTTCCGCACAAATTTGAGGTAACCCATTTTCCAAACGTGGGTAACAGAATACGCATTTTTCAGCTTTATTCGTTTCCCAGTTGTAAAAAATTTTTTTGTATGGGCAAGATGGTACACAATGCCGCCAACCGCGACATACGTCTTGGGATACGAGAACGACACCGTCTTCATCGCGTTTGTAGATCGCACCAGACGGGCACGCCGCTACACAGGCAGGGTTCAAGCAGTGATTACACAAACGAGGCAAATAACGCATGAATACTTCTTCGTAATCGAATACGATATCGTCGCCCATTTTTGTGAGGTTCACGTCTGTACGAGCGTGATGACCGCCAGCCAAATCGTCATCCCAGTTTGGACCCCATTCGACTTCCATTTTTCCCTTTGTGATCAAAGAACGTGGGCGTGCGATAGGTTGGTTATTTTTACGACCGGAATGAATCAATGTTTCATAGTCGTATGTCCAAGGTTCGAAATAATCCTTTAATTCAGGTTGTTCTGGATGATAGAACAACTTCATCAAACGAGAACCTTTAGAACCTGTGGAAAGGGCTAATTTACCATCGCTACCAATAGTCCAGCCACCTTTCCATTTATCTTGATCTTCCCAGTTGCGTGGATACCCAACGCCTGGACGTGTTTCTACGTTATTAAAATACATGTATTCTGCGCCTTCACGGTTTGTCCATGTATTTTTACAAGTAATAGAGCATGTATGACAGCCCAAACACTTGTCTAGGTTTAATACCATTGAGATTTGTGCTTTAATCTTCAAGCCAGTCCACCTCTTTCAATTTACGCGCCACTACAGTCATATCACGTTGGTTACCTGTAGGTCCATAATAGTTAAATCCGTAACTCAATTGGCCATAGCCACCAATCATGTGTGTCGGTTTCATGTGAATATGTGTTGGTGCATTATGCGTACCACCACGTTGTTTCTTCACTTGTGCGCCTGGCACGTTGATATGACGGTCTTGGGAATGATACATGTAACTGATGCCACGAGGAATACGTGGGGATACTACGGCACGGGCTGCGACAACACCATTTTTGTTGAAAGCTTCCACCCAATCGTTATCTTTTACATCGATTTCAGCCGCATCATCTTCGTTGAGCCAAATCGTTTGACCACCACGGAACAATGTCAACATTTGTTGGCTATCAAAGTACATACTATGAGTACTCCATTTGTGATGTGGTGTTAAATATTTGAGCGTAATTTCAGGCACGCCATCGATTTTGTAATCCTTTTGTACTGGTTTATAGCTCAATACAGGTTTATACAATGCCAATGCTTCGCCATAATCGCGCATCATTTCATGATCCATGTAGAAGGATTGACGTCCTGTAACAGTACGGAATGGTAATTTATCCTCAGTGGATGTGGTGAAAGGAGAATAACGGCGGTTTTTGTCGCTTTTACCAGTACTGGAAACAGAACTGATGATATAGCGTGGTTGTGCCACCATGTCATCGAAGGTGATGGATTCTTCTTCACGACCTTTGGAAATATTAGTCAAACCAGTTAAACCAGTTTTCTTTTCCATGGATTCCCAGCTGCGAACAGCGAGTTTACCATTTGTGGAGGAAGACAATGCCAATACTGCTTCACAGGCTTCTTTCGCTTCGTAAATGCTTGGACGACCATTGGAAATGAAACCTTCATGATCGATAACGCCATTTTTCGTATACAAGCTTTGATATACGTCGGATACATCCCAGGACAAGCCATGAGCGCCCATTGTTTTTTCAATGTTTGGTCCCAAGGCGATGAATTTTTCGTAGATTTTTATGAAATCACGTTTTACATGCACAAGGTTTGGCATTGTTTTACCTGGAATTGGTTCACATTCACCACGGCTCCAGTCAAGGACTTTACCTTCTGGTTGCGCCACTTCGCCAAGGCTATCATGTTGCAATGGAACGGCTACGATATCTTCGTATTCGCCCAGACCTGCTTCTTTTGCTACGCGAGATACTGTTTCGGAAAGGGTACGGAATGTATCCCAGTCAGATTTAGTTTCCCATGCCGCGTTAACAGCTGCTTGGAACACGTGTACGTATGGATGCATGTCTGTAGAGGACAAGTCTTCTTTTTCGTACCATGTTGCTGCTGGCAATACGATATCTGAATACAAACCAGTAGAGGCCATACGGAAATCTACGTCTACGAGCAAATCAAGTTTGCCTTCTTCTGTAGCTTCACGCCATTTCACTTCTTCTGGACGAACTGTACTGTCATCATCTTCCAAAACGCCATGTTTCGTACCGAGTAAATGTTTCAAGAAATATTCGTGACCTTTAGAGGAGGAACCAATAAGGTTTGCACGCCATACGATGAGGTTACGAGGATAGTTTTCAGGTGCTGCTGGATCTTCGATAGCGAAATGTAAATCCTTTTTCTTCAAGGATTGTGCTACGAATGTATTGATGTCGGCTTCAGAGCTATACCCTGCGGCGCGAGCGTCATCAATGATTTGTTGGCCCCCTTTATTGAAAGTAGGATAAGACGGCAACCAACCTAAACGAGCCGCCATTACGTTATAATCCGCTGGATGGCGGTAACGTGGTTTAGCTAGTTTAGATGTTCTTTCACCTAAGTCCATCACATCAGAACGGTATTGTTCTGTAGCGAAATAGAAGAAAGATGTACCATTTTGCAAACGAGGCGCTTTGCTCCAGTCGTTAGCAGTCATGATGCCTGCCCAACCTTCGATAGGACGCAATTTTTCTTGGCCTACATAGTGAGCCCAGCCACCGCCATTGCGACCTTCTGTAGCTGTGAACAATACAATATTCAAGATAGTGCGGTACAAGATATCTGCATGATACCAGTGGTTGATACCACCGCCCATGATAATCATGGAACGACCTTTTGTTTTAATAGAGTTGTCCGCAAATTCACGAGCCGTACTAATAGCCACTTCTGCTTTTACGCCAGTGATTTTTTCTTGCCATGCTGGTGTGTATGGAACGTTATCTTCATAGGAAGTCGCCACTTCACCACCTAAACCACGATCTAAACCATAGCTCGCAACGAGCAAATCGAATACGGTTGTTACTTGTACAGGGCCGTCTGCTGTTTGTACCGTAATAGTAGGGATAGCGCGGTCAATCATACCTTCGTGTTCTGTATCACCAAAATATGGTAATTTCACGATAGCTACATTTTCCCGTTGATCATATACGGACAATTGTGGAGAAATAGGCGCACCAGTTTCACTATTTTCCATTTTCAAATTCCATTTTTGTGGATTCCCATGACGGTCGCCTAATGTACCGTTTGGAATAACCAAGGTTTTGGAGTTTTCGTCGATGAGAACTTGTTTGAATTCTGAATATTCCCCACCTTTGCCTAAATCTTTGGCATTGAGGAAACGACCAGGTTGTAGATACCCATTTTCTTCTTCTACGCGGATGAGGAATGGCATATCAGTGAACTCTTTTACATAGTCTGTAAAGAATGGTGTTTCTTTATCCAAATAGTATTCTTTGAGGATAACATGCCCCATAGCCATCGCTAATGCCGCATCAGTGCCGGCTTTCACATTGAGCCAAGCATCAGAAGATGTAGTGGATTCAGCGTAGTCAGGGGATACGGACACAACCTTAGTACCTTTGTAACGTACTTCTGTAAGGAAATGAGCGTCCGGTGTACGAGTCAATGGCACATTAGAACCCCAAGTCATAATATAGCCTGCATTGTACCAATCGCCACTTTCAGGAGTATCTGTTTGATCTCCCCATACTTGAGGACTCGCTGGAGGCAAATCGGCATACCAGTCATAGAAGCTAAGCGGTACGCCACCCATAAGGTTCAAGAACCGTGTACCCCCTGCATAGCTAAGCATGGACATAGCTGGAATTACGGAAAAGCCAGCATTACGGTCTGGACCATATTTGGTAGCTGTATAAAGCATAGATGCGGCAACGATTTCAGAGGCTTCATCCCAGTTGGAACGAACAAAACCACCAAGGCCACGGGCTTTTTTGTATTTACGAGATTTTTCAGGATCTTCTACAATTGTTTTCCACGCTTCTAACGCATTAGGAGCGTTTTTCTTAGCTTCGCGCCATAATTCAGCAAGTTCGCCACGAACGTAAGGATATTTTACGCGTAGTGGGCTGTACAAATACCAAGAGAAGGTAGCACCACGAGGGCATCCACGTGGTTCGTAATCCGGCATATCATCTGGTGTATCAGGGTAATCGGTAGCTTGATTTTCCCAAGCAACGACACCATTTTTCACGTAGATGTTCCAGCTACAAGAACCAGTACAGTTAACACCGTGCGTAGTTCTTACTACTTTGTCATAGGACCAACGATCTCGGTAAAAATTTTCCCATTCACGACCACCTTGTTCTGTGATTTGGTGACCACTTTGAGACACGTCTTTTTTCCGAAGAAACTTAAACTTTTGAGACAACAAACTCATCTCGTGTCCTCCTTTTAGATACAAAAAAGCCCTCAACGTTGCAACCATTACAACGCCAAGGGCTACCCACTCTATTATTCGATGTTATAGCTTTCAGAATTAACTGATTCGGAATCCAAATCGAGCAATTCTACTAGACCATCAAAATTACAGATTACAATGTGGTGTTTATCATAGGCTACATAGCCTAATTTGCGCAACTCACTTAGCATACGGTTCAAGCTTTCACGAGAGGTAACGGCAAACTCTGCCAACTCCTGATTCGTTAATGCAACGTCAATAAAAATACCATCTTCACGTTTCACACCATAACTATTCGCTAGTCGAATCAGTGTCGTATAGAAAGCACCTTTTTTTCCGTATAGAATCAGATCTCGATACTTCGCCTCTTGCCGACGCATGTGAGTTGTCATAATACGCATCAGGGCTATCAGTAACTGAGCATTTCCCTCTACTATGGGTTCAAGCACATCATACCGGATAGCATAGACCGTCGCAGGTTCTCGAGCAATCGCATTAAATACGTACGTTCGTTTCCCATCCTCAAACAACGGTACTTCACCGAGCACATTATCTTTTTCTATCAAACGTAACGCAAATGTATGTCCTGAGGCCTCAAATTTCTTGATACTCATTCGACCACTTGTGACAATGTAGAAATACTCCGCTTTGTCACCTTCGCGGAATAAAAACTCTCCTTTTGAAAGTTTTATCGTTTTCCCTGGCAACGCAAGTAATTGGTTGATCAATTCTGAATCCATACTTTCACCACACCATGTATTATAATTTTCAAATGCACTGTGCGTTCTCAATAAAAACGCATATCAGTTTTATATCTAATTATATAATACCACAAGTGTGTTTTTTATTACATATTTATCATACTGAATTGGCTATAATAGTGATGTGATTTTTGGCACAAGTATATAAATTTTCCATTTATTTTCCATTTGTAATTCTCTAGATTTCAACAATTACAAATCATCTAAAGGATTCTCAACATCCTTGTGTCCTCTGTATGTGTAAGTAGGAGATTAACAGCATGAGCGAATTCGTTATGCCTCAAACTGGCGCCAGTCGCCAAGACATCGTTGCTAATTGGCAACCAGAAAATCAAGAGTTTTGGGAGAAATTTGGCAAAAAAATTGCCAAAGAAAATCTAATTGTTTCTACCGCAGCTCTCACCCTATCCTTCTGTGTTTGGTACATTTGGAGTACAGTAGCCTCACAACTCAATGCAGCCGGTTTTAAATTTACTACCGAAGAATTATTTACCCTTGCTGCGATTCCTGGCTTAGTCGGTGCCACATTGCGCTTCCTTTACACCTATATGCCTGCACTCTGCGGTGGTAAAAACTGGACATTCATTTCTACGCTAATCCTATTGATTCCTATCATCGGTTTAGGGTTTGCCGTACAAGATACCGGTACAAGCTACACCACCTTCTTGATTCTAACAGTGCTCATCGGTGTAGCTGGGGGTAATTTTTCCTCCTCTATGGCCTATATCGGCAATTTTTACCCGAAAGCAGAAAAAGGTACAGCCCTCGGTATCAATGGCGGTATTGGTAATCTCGGCGTTGCTATTATCTTATTATTAGCACCAATGGCGATGGCTAGTAGCACATTGGGTAATATCTTTGGTGTAGAACCATACATGATCAAGGGCGCTGAGTTATTCTTGGCAAACGGTAGCTTTGTTCTCGTCATTCCTACAGTCATCATTCTATTACTAATTTTAAAATACATGGTAAATCTACCACTAGATAAACCAAATCCAAAGGCTATTGCCACTATTATGGGCAGCAAACACACTTGGGCCATTACATTAATCTACACATGTGGCTTCGGTGCCTTCAGTGGTTATGCAGCGGCATTGAGTCTGTTAGTTAGCAAAGAATTTCCTGATATTCCATTCACCTACATGGCATTCCTTGGACCATTGGTAAGTGCTACACTTCGCCCAGTAGGCGGTTGGTTAGGTGATAAAATCAACAGTGGTACAAAGGTTACATACTACGCATTAATTGGTTTGATTATCAGTACTGCCCTCATTGCAGTAGGCATTGATTTACACAACTTCGTATTCTTCTTCATCGCTACCGTTATTACCTTTGTCATGACGGGGCTCATGACAGGTGCTACATTCCGCATGATTCCTCATATCTTCACCAATGCATTACAAGGCTCCTTAGTAACAGGTTTCGTAGCTGCCGTGGCCGCATACGGCGCCTTCGTAACACCAAAACTATTCGGTTTTATCTACTCTACATTCGGTAATATCCATCCAGCATTCGCTATGTTGCTAGGGTTCAACATTCTAACATTGGTAGTACTATATTGGTTCTATGCACGTAAAAACTCTGGCATCAATTGCTAATGGCTCCTTGGTAAAAGCTAATGGCGCCCTTGTAAAAGCTAATTTTTGGCATTCTACTGTAGTGGTTCAAATTTAATTTGTATCATTGTTAACCCAATAACAATATCAAAGAACACATCCCTGATTCTCCTCTCTAGAGGAAACCTCTAAGGTCGTATCATCAGGGATGTGTTCTTTTCATTATTCTACTATTTACCTATGTTGCAAATTAAATTTGGCTCAGCATTTTAAATTGACCAAAATTAGCCTATACTGCCCCTCCTTAGAGGGAAAAGCCTTATCATTTCGGCTTGTATATGGTAGGATAAACTTGTTATATAAAATATTTTTCTGCGTAGGTTCGCAGTATAATGCAATTCTCACAGTCTAGAACGAGTCACTATTAACAACATGACTTCACTATTGATTGTATATATCATTGAGAGAAAAGAGGATTTTTATGTTGTGGATGTTAGCTGCCATAGGCTCTGCCATTTTCGCAGGGTTGACATCAATTCTAGCCAAATGTGGGATTCGTCAAACTGATTCTGACGTGGCCACTGCGGTTCGTACCATTGTAGTAGTCATATTTGCATGGCTCATGGTGTGGATTGTAGGATCCTTTCACACAATCTATTCCATATCGCCCTATTCACTATTATTCTTAGGTCTATCTGGTATTGCCACCGGAGCCTCTTGGATTTGTTATTTCAAAGCCCTATCCATAGGTGATGTGAATAAGGTAGTACCTATCGATAAATCCAGCACTATTTTAACCGTCATACTCGCCATCATTTTATTCGGTGAAACTAACCATTTAGTCGTCAAATTGGCTTGTACTGCCGTATTAGGTCTTGGTGTTTTTATGATGATTGAGAAAAAATCATCCACATCCCCAAACAGTACGGAGGATGACAAGAATGCTAACGAGTATTTAGTTTACGCTATCCTGTCTGCCGTATTCGCAGCAGCCACGTCCATCTTGGCCAAGTATGGTATCTCCGATGTAGAATCTAATCTCGGTACAGCCATCCGAACATGCTTTGTCCTCGTTATGGCATGGCTCGTCGTGTACCTCCGTGGCAAAGGTCATTTGCTGTCACACATGCCGAAAAACGAATCCCTTTTTATTATTCTCTCTGGTATTGCCACTGGCGCGTCATGGCTATGTTATTATTACGCTATCCAAAATGGCATCGTCAGCATCGTGGTACCCATCGATAAACTCAGCATCATCGTATCCATCATATTCTCCTATTTCGTCTTTGGTGAAAGACTCAATAAACGGACTTTCACAGGTCTCATGCTCATGATTGGGGCCACATTAGTCATGGCTATATTTGCATAAACTTATCCAGGGTTATGTGATTTTTCAAATCCCATATTTCTAATATTCCCCTGTTCGAGATTCCATGTTTTATTCAAAAATTAACTATTAAATCAGAAGCGAGGTGTTTCTATGTCCAGCATTATTTTAGGTTGTCCAACCATCCAATACGAATTAAAACAGGCTATGACGGATGCACACTGTGATATTCCAGTGTATTTCATTCCGCAGCAATTACATAATTCACCGCCAGCGTTACAGAAATATTTACAACGTGCTATTGATAGTCTATGGAATGTAGATCGCATTTATATTTGCGTATCCGCCTGTGGTGGTGGCACGGCAGGGCTCACATCACCTACGGCAGAGCTCGTCCTCCCACGCACACGGGACTGTGTGGATATTTTATTATCTGGTGATTCTCTTGAAAGTCTAGACCGCCCTATGGATGGCTGTTTCTTCACCCGTGGCTGGGCCGATTTCAATCGCAACAGCGAACAATCCATTCAAAAATTAACAGAAAAAAAAGGCTATGAATATGCAAAATCCTATGTTCAACAATTATATGACGGATTTAACAAATTCTACTACGTCGATACAGGACTCAATCATTTACCAGATATCCATGATATGATGGATCCATTGGTGGAAGCATTGGATGGAACTATTACAACAATTCCAGGGCACTATGGGATACTCAAAAAAATTGCAAATGGCACCATCGATGAAGATTTTATGGTTGTAGCGCCTAATCAAACGGTAGAATTAAGTGCATTTATGCAATGGTTCTAGCGGGTCGTTTCTAATTCAGTGACGGCGAAAATAACCCCATTTCTCAGGAGCTTAGAGGTCCCCTCTAGCCGAGTGAGAAATGGGGTTATTCTTCGCCTTACAGCGGTATCGCAGAATTAGGCACGCTAGAACCATAGATAAAATTGTCTTGAAATACCGTTTGATTAAGGCGCCACAACTATTTGGGAGAGGGCGTAGAAATACGCTCATTTACGGCTAGGTATATAGCTGTAAAATTCCATCATTGAGCAACTATTATAGATTCTCTCCTCCACACCCCCTCGCGCCTTTCCCCTGGTGCTAAAATTATTGAGGATGTATATAATACACATCCAGGCATTAGATTGTAAAATCAGAACGTTTACAGGTAGGGCAGAAAGAAAAATACACCTTTCGAAAAACGACTTAGAGCTTGTCTCTTTGGCGGCTTTTCGGAAGGTGTATTTTCTTTCACAAGGTTTTAAAGGTTAGATTTTCCAACCTAATGCTCTACGTTTAGCATTTATATCCTCAATAATTTTAGCAGCTACTGTTTTTCCGTCTGTATGTACATACATGACAGAGCCCAAGTATTCAGTGCTGTCTTTTTTCAGGAAGTCTGTTACTTTTTTAAAACCCTGTACAGGTGGCTCTACGCAGTGGTAAGAGTTTATACCATGCAAACGGAACCCCAAAGACGCACATACGCCTTCTTCGTTAGACCATTCAGGACTGGACATAGCGAATGGCATATCTTTCAACGCACGGCCAAATTGACCAGTGATAGCGCCGAAAATACCGGAGGATTTCGCGTTATCTACGCACTCTCCTACATGCCATACTGGTGGCATATCTGTTTCCTTGAAGAATGCTTGTAAACCAGGTCCGCATTTTTCCATAACAGAGTCTGGATCACATAGGCCCATCTTTAATAATGGGAAAGATGCACAACCGTTTGTTAAAATCACGATGTCGTTTTTCAACATTTCAAGAGCTATTTCGTATGTTGGTTTTTCGAATACAACACGAGGGTTAGAACAACCTACGATATTAACTACACCACGGATTTGGCCGTACTCCAATGCTTTCGCAATTTTATCATAACCAAATGTTTGACCTACGTTGTAAGGGTTGAAACCAACTTTACCTTTCACCTCATATGGTGGAATGAATACAGGTAAACCACGGCGTTCCCAGTGTGCTTGAAGAGCACGGTCCATAATTTTACGAGCAATCTTTTCAGTATCGCCCATGTTGGAATGGAAACGATCGTATGCATAATGCTCAGAGCCAGGCAAACGCGCCGCATCAGATGTTGTGACAACAACAGTTTGCGTACATTTTGCAACGTCCATGATAGCCGGGTACACGTCTTGAATGTCGGCACACCATAAATCAAAAGCACCAGTACCAAGAACAAGTTCTGCACCTACAGCATTACTCAATGGAATAACGTTTTCATAACGGTACATTGCCGCCAAACCAGAGCAACAAATACCGTAGAAATTAACGCCTTTAGCGCCAATTTCTCTTGCTTTTTGTTGGTACTCTTCGCTATTACCAAGTTCTACAACTTTGGAAACGAGCATTGGCAAATGACCATGTACCGCAATATTTACATAGTTTTTCTCTAATGCGCCCACATTAACGCGGCAATTACGGATTTCACCTTCACCGTACAAAATATCTGTGGCGATATCTGCGGCTACTACGCCTGTGAAAGTAAATGCTAACCCGCAACGCAAGAAGGCACGCATATTGCTGAACCAATCACCATCTGTACCTACACAAGTACGATGGTATGTATCAAACGCTTCATTATACGCAGAGATTGGGAGAATATCGAGTCCTGCCCATACTTTTTGCCGCTCTTCTGGTGCCATATGTTTAATCGTCAAATATTCGCCTGGCATCGCACGGCTCAAATCATCAATTAAGATATCTGCTACATCATTAGCAATGTCTTTAATTTCACGATTTTCTGTTTCAAGACCAAATGCAGTAGCTACTTCGATCAAAGAAAGGTCATGTAGTGCATCCTAATGTAAGTCTTGTTATCGCAGCTGGGAGTCGTCAAATCTTCTCCATGGCACTTCGCGATGGCATTATCTCTACACTCGTTGATGCTGGTGCCCGTATTCTTGAATGCGGTTGTGGCCCTTGCGTTGGTATTGGCCAAGCCCCACGTACACATGGCGTATCCTTCCGTACATCAAACCGTAACTTTAAAGGCCGCAGCGGTACACTCGATGCTTCCGTATATCTTGGTAGCCCAGAAGCTGCTGCCATCACAGCTATCAAAGGATATATTACAGATCCAATTGCTGAAGGTGTGACCGATGTATTATTAACGGTGGAGGAGCCTAAGACTTTCATCATCGACGATAATATGATTATCCCTCCAACTGAAGGCGATACTAGCGATGTAGAAATTATCCGCGGTCCAAACATCCAACCAATGCCAATTAATGAGCCATTGCCAGACACGATTCAAGCCCATGTTTCCGCATACCGTCCAGACAATATCACCACAGACGATATCATTCCTGCAAACGCTCAATTCTCCGCATTACGTTCCAATATTCCAGCTATCAGTCAAATTACATTCAGTCGCATCGACCCAGATTTCGTAAAACGTGCTGAAGGTTATGGTAAATCCTTTATCGTAGGTGGTGAAAACTATGGTCAAGGCTCCTCTCGTGAACATGCAGCTATCGCCCCAATGTATCTTGGTGTAAAAGCAGTCATCACAAAATCCTTAGCCCGTATCCATAAAAATAATTTAATCAATCACGGTGTAATACCACTCAACTTCGTAGACCTTGCAGATTACGATAAAATTAATCAGGATGATGAATTGAAAATCACAAACTTCCCTGAACAGTTGAAATCTCGCAACATCATAGTGGAAAACCTTACAAAAGGATTCTCCTTCGAAACAAAAACAGAACTCACTGAGCGAGAAGTAAATATCCTCATCGATGGTGGACAATTACGCCAAGTACAAGCTAAAAATAATGCTTAAAATATTAAATATAGTAAAAATTAGCATCTATTATTACTCAATAAATCAAGATGCTACACACTATTAACACAGTAATAATTTAATCTCTAACAATTTTACACTCAACGATTTGTAAGAGGTAGTGCGTATCGCATTTACCGCGATACGCACTATTTTTATCCCCAAAACAGGAGGTTCTTATGTTTGCATATGTAGGTTGCCGCACCACTGAACACAGAAATGCTCGAGGCAAAGGTATTAATGTATATGATGTTAACGGTCACGATTGGAAACTCATCCAGACGTTTCCTATTTTGGATAACCCATCCTATTTCTGCCTAGATAGAAATAAAAATTATCTCTACACAGTACACGGTGATTTAAACGATGTAAGTGCTTTCAAAATAAAAGAAGATGGCACTATCGAACATCTCAATACAGTGCGCGCTGAAGGCAAAAATCCGGTATATGTTGTACCATCCATTAACAATAAATTCGTCTTCGTAGCTTCACTCCAAGGTGGTGCTGTGGCAACATTGCCAATTCAAGAAGATGGTAGTCTTGGCGATGCCATCTATGTAGCACATATCGCGGGTCTCACGCCTGAAGGCGTATCCCATGCTCATCAATGTGAATTAGACCAAACAGGTAACTGGTTACTTGTGCCAACACAAGGTCGTCATATTGGTTATGAACGTGTCTATGTATTCAAAGTTAACAATGATACCGGTGAACTAGTAGAGCATTTCCACATTGATGCTAGAACTTATGCGGAGCCTCGCACTCTAGCAGTGAGCAAAGACAACAAACGTGTATATTTAATGAACGAAAAAGGTAACTCCGTAACATACTATCGTTTTGACGACCAAGCTGGCACATTAGAACCACGCCAAATCATTCCTTCCATACCAGAAACCTATACAGGTCAAGGTCAGGCGAGTGCGGTTCTCATCAGTCCAAACCAAAAATTCCTTTACGGTACAAATCGTATTCATGAAAGTGTAGTATCCTACCGCATCAATGAGGAAACAGGATTCCTCACCACCCTTGGTTATGATTCCGTATTAGGCCTCACACCACGTTTCTTTATGTTCTCTCCCGATGGCGAGGACCTCATTATTGCAAACGAAGATTTCGATACAATTCGTATCTTCAAGGCTGATCCTGTAACAGGAGCCCTTACATTCAGTGGTACCACTATTGAAACAGGTAGCCCAACAACGATTGTATTTAAATAGTCACTATAACCAATCTAATTCCCAATTTAAGTAAATAATTATGCTACCGTCAGAGCCCTTCCATTCTCCAATATATAGGATTCTGATATTAGCTAAAGGAGCGACATTATTATGAGTATGGCAGTATTAACAATCCTATTTCTCGTTGCCGCTATCACTATCGGCTTTTTCAGAAAGCTCAATGTTGGTGTATTGTCCATTATGGCAGCCTTCTTTATGGGCCATATCATGGGGCTTAACGACAAACAAATCATCACTGGATTTAATGGAAACCTATTCTTCACCCTTATTGGTGTAACATTCTTATTTAGTATTTTAAACGTAAATGGCACCATAGAACTTGTGGCAAAACGTAGTGTAAGTATGGTAGGTAAACACAATTGGCTCATTCCTATCGTAATGTTCTTGGTGGGCTATATTTTAACCGCTGTAGGACCTGGATCTATTCCATTACTGGCGATTTTACCAGCCTTTGCCATTCCAGTAGCCATCGCCCGTGGATTCAATCCATTAATGATGGCACTCATTGCTGACTTTGGCGCCTTTGCAGGTCGTATGTCACCTATCACTCCAGAAGGTTTGTTAGTACGTGAATTATTAGCTACTGGTGGCATCAATGATGTGGCTCGAAGAAAGTCGCAAATTATTTGTAGAGTTACTCATTTGGGCTATTATCACGATGGTGATTCTCTCTGTTATGGCTATCACCGGCGTATATCGTGGTATTGAGGCACTCCTCTAAGAATTGCCGAACCCTGTTAAGAACTATATACTAAAAGTAAAAACTGTCATAGACCAGTTAATCTATGGCAGTTTTTGTGAAAGTGAGGTCACCTATGATTACTATTAATCCCAATAAGGCAAGTTTAACAACTACGCAACTAGAAGCACTAAAACCGTTATCCTCTTGCGTACTCAGCGATGCACTAGATGTCGTGCTTGGCCGTTTATCTCCTGCTGAACAACCAGTTCATATAGGCGGTTGTTTACCAGGAGGCATCCAAGAAATTCGTCACTATGACACGCCTATGATTGGTACGGCTACTACAATTTACGCGCCTAATGGCACGAGTCTACCGTTGCACCTTGCGATGGCTACACACGCACAAGATCATATACTCATCATTTCCATTGATGAATGTACCAACGTTGCCTATATGGGCGATATTCAGGCTCTATTATCTGCTCGCAACCATTGTTCTGGCATTGTCATTGACGGCTACATCCGTGATCGCCAAGGTATCGCAGAACTTGATATGCCCGTATTTTCTCGTGGTAGCCTCCCCAAACGTCCTACGAAAGAAGAACTAGGCGGTATTAATGTGCCCATCCAAATTGGGGATACTCATATCAATCCAGGCGACATTATCTTTGGTGACACTGACGGTGTTGTTATCATTCCAGCTACATTACTGGCCCTCGTTATAGATGAAGCCATCAAGAAAGAGGAATCTGATAATAACCGCAAAAATAAAGTCGCTCAATTTAATTTCGCCAATGCTCATACCACTCTTGATTATATAGATATCATGACCAAAGATGTGGCGGATTTTGTGAAAACAAATCAAGATAAACTATAAGTCACCTAGTATACACCTGAGGATGAGAAATACACAATCCGTATTTCCCATCTTTCCTATACGCCACATTTTTACCGCAAAAAAGCTGACCCACAACAGGAGTCAGCTTTTTCTTATTCAGTATCGCTAATCAACGATACCTTTAGTATTACATTAATGTTTTCAATACATCCATTACTTCTTGTGGCAATTCATTTTTCTTACCTTTTAATTCCTCTACATAATCATAGCGGAATTCAAAGGCTTTGTGCAAAGAGTGATGGTATTCACGCACGTCAAATGGTGGTTCAAAACCTTCTACTGGTACGTAATCCAAGTTTTCATAATTGCCAAATTGTTTAAATGCCAATGTACCTTCTACTAACTCTTCTAACAAACCAAGTGTTACTTCTTTAGGGATTTTCTTATCCAAGAAGAAACCTGTATTCATGATATAGCAATCTACACCACATTCGCAGAAAAGTTTTTTGTAGCTTTCATAATCTCGTACCAAAGGATATGTACGGAACGGATTGGCATATGGTTCAATAACCAACGCATTTGGATCCACATTAGCATCAAGTTTTTCAGCAGTAGTACGACGTGTCGCCAATGTAGCGCCCATAGTGGACGCCAAAACAGGGTCATTAATTTTCACCATTGGAGGCAATGTTTGGTCTTTCATCAACCAAATTATAGCATTTACTGGTTCACCCACGTAATTAACGCGGTTGTCTGTCCAGAATTGAGATTTGATAGCACGGCCATTATTGTTACGAACATCCTCAGCCAATACAACCTTATGTCCATTTTCATCCAATGTAACGCCCACATTTTGCAATGTCAATAAGTATTTATTCGCAGGGTGTTCCACTGGATAATCCTGCATTTTGTCGAAATATGTTGGTTCCATCGCAATGGAGGATAAATCGGCAGTGTTAATAATATATGCATCATCATGCAAAACGGAGATGTCGTAACGTCCATCATGTTTTTCATGAGTCAATGTAGATTTACCAGAGCCGGACAATCCAAATACACCGATAGTAAAGCTCTTATCTTCGCCAAGATTATAGCGTTTCATACCACCATGGCAGGCCACATAGCCGTAACGGTTTGCTAAGGACCAACCTAATGTCAATGTCCCTTTTTTGTGCTCCCCAAAATAACGCATGCCTAAAATCATCGCACAGTTATAGGCTGGGTCAAAAATTGCCAAACCACCTGGCATATCAGGCACTACATAATCCGGGTCAGAATAAATATAAATGTCGCCTTCAGGGTATTCTTCACTATTTTTGTAAAATTCAAGCAATCCTGCATGGAAGAATTGGAAGTTCATAATCCAAGAGTACAAAATGGACGCGTGATCTTTTGGAATCATCAAATGCGCTTTAGCAGTGAACTTTTCATCCAAACCAACAATGGTTGTCGCTGCAATCCATTCTTTACCACGGCTATCATATACTGCATCGCGAGCAATACCGCACAATTCCACTTCATCGATACCTTCGTCACCGATAATGTGACGAGCTTTCGCATAACGACCAGTTGTACGGCCATCGTTAGTAACAAGAACTTTTGCATCCTCAGGCAAGCCTTGTTCTACAGGATTATAAACAGGCATGTCCAATTTGATGACACCTGGTTCTTTTATAGCATACTCATAACACTGTGCTACAGATTCCATAACAGTTACATTATTTCCATAAAATGCAGTTTCAATTGTACTACGTAACTTAGAAAATAATGGATTTTGTTTAATTTCGCTTTGATTCCAAACGCGTCTTGTTGACATAATTCCATACCCTCATCTCTATCTTTTTTTACCAGTATCCTTGTAAAAGATCATTACAAATTTGCAAAAAACCTCTATTATTCTTATTTTAGCTTGTAATCGATATTTTGTATACAAGAAACTCCGCATAAACACTATAGTTTCCATGACTATTGGTCATAGGATTGGTAAAAATATTCATGACTATTAGTAATATTTTTCATGAAAGCTAGTCACTATCAACACGCCTTGCTAGGACATAAATTGCCCCACTATAAAAATCCTTGGGACATTTTACATGCCCAAGGATTTTTAATTTAATGAATTAATATAGATTCAATTACTTTCTTTTATTAATAAATGCATCCACATCTTTAATTAATGTATTAAGGTTCAAATCACCACGCTCAGAAATCATTTTCAAAGATGCCACTTTAGACATAACCTTAACCATTGGAGATTTTAACATTTCAAATTTGGGATTGATGGTAATCAAATAATCTACAATATCAGGACTATGTTTGATGAGCTCAGACAATGTTGTGGAGGAAGTAATTTTGAATTCTCCTTTTTGTTCGGTATCATTGCTAGTCTCTTCAGTTTGTTCACTAGCAGCTGTATCAGTAATTTTGGAACTTTCACCAACAAAGGTATCGCCATCCCAAGTCAACAACGTACGGGAGCCCTCAAGGGAACGGATGTGTGTGCAGTCCTGCATCATTTCAAGAACACCTTTGAAGTTGCCATCCTCGTCACGAATCGCTGTGTACAATACGTAGATGAACACCTCTGGTTTATTAATCCAGAATTCAGCTTGACTCTGTTCGCCACTGCGGAATTTTTCGATAATTTCCTCTACTACGTGTACGCTCTTCGCAGGGTGACAATTCTTAACCTCACGACCGATTACGTTGGCGCTACGAGGGAAAATACGATGTTTTGTGTCACTGTAGAATTTAACGAGTTCATTTTCATCCACATAGGACAAGTCTACAGGCATATGTTTGAACAACAAATTGATTTGATCTAGCGTCAATTTACCAGTGGCCACATCAAGTACAGTAGTTTTAGGGTCAAGCGGTGCACCGCCGCCAACGGAACCGCCAGTATATTTACCAAGCAATTGCGCTAAATCTTGAAGGAATTCATTTGGCATACCTGCATTGGCAGCTACGGCACCAGCGTTAGCATTAGCTTGTGCTTGTGCTGCCGCTGCTGTTGTTGCATAAGTTGGTTCATCACCTGTCACACCGTCTACAGTGTACAAAGGTGGTGGCGCAATGATAGCGAAACCAATTTCATGGTCACCTTTACTCATGCGAACGAATTCAGCATCGCTCAAAATTTTAATCGCTGTAGGTAATAATACTTCCAATTCTTTGGAGTACAAATCACGGATTTTATCGATGGT
The DNA here is from genome assembly GCF_032970865.1 of Veillonella absiana. NCBI lineage: Bacteria > Bacillati > Bacillota > Negativicutes > Veillonellales > Veillonellaceae > Veillonella > Veillonella absiana. The sequence goes on from NZ_JAWJZB010000001.1 coordinate 291,084, forward strand.
ATCAGGCATTGTAGCAAGGAAATCTTCTGTTTGGTCGTCGCGCAAATAACCGAAGGAACGGCTAATAGCATCACGAACACTATCATCAAAGGTCCACATAATACGTGTTGGACGATCAAAACCATGGTCCTCAAGTACTGGGTACAATTGATTTTGCTTACGAGATAAATGGCGGCGCCATTGGTTCAAGGAGTCGAAAATACCAAGCCAAGGATTTTTGATGAAGTTTTCTTGTTTCAACAACTCATCCGCTTCGAGCAATACCTTTTCCATGGCATTGATTTCTTCGATGTAAACCCATAACGGATGGTTCACTGGATATGTATTTTCTGCACGCACCAATACGCCATCGAACAATACCAACAAATCATCCATACGATCAAGGATCTCTTCGTCTTTGTACACGCCTTTCAAACTTTGCTCTGCGAAGGCAAATTCGTCTGGTGTGCATGTACCAAGTTTTTCACGCAAAATTTTATTGCCTTCTTCAACTGTTAAAATACCATCTAAATATTGTTCTTTTACGGATACAATAATTTGGTAACGTTCATTATTAATGTTTAATTCTTGTTTTAATGGATTCATAGTTGCCTCCTGTGTTGATTATCTATTGTCTGTGGTGCTATTAATCAGCAGTTATCTCTTTTCTATGATGTCATTATATCAATTTTTGAAAATTATTTTCAGTAGCTACAGCTACAGATTTTGAATATATTGGATTTTATTGGTAAAAGTTTTGTAAATCAACTTTGACAGCGGACTGGACTAGATGCTAACTGACTCCAACGACTCTATTACCAACTCATTTTGTCCACCTAATTTTTAACTCTCAGACCACATAAACAGAGAGTCTATCCTACTAATAATGCAGAATAGACTCTCTATTTACAATGATGAAAACCAATTTATCTCTACCATGATTTTCACATAACTATTTATTTTGTTGTATTAATACTTGGTACAGAATGATTGATACTAATGTCATAACCTTTTGGGCTAGTTCTGTAATCGATTTCTTCTGCTGCTGTTTCATCAGTATCAGATGTAGTGTCTGTTGCTACAGGCGCCACTTGTACCTCTCCATTTTCGCCAGGCACTATTGGCTCAATATATCGGAATCCATGAACACCACTAGATTCAACAGCTTTACCATCTTTGTAGGCAGGAATAAATATAGATTGATACTCCGCCAATACTACGCGATCATCCATCTCCTCATTGCCAGATGATTGAAGTACTTTTACATTTGTAACGTAACCATTTACACCAACAGTAGTACGCACTTTTGTGTACATTTCTTTGCCCGGTGTCAATCCCAAATCACTTAAATCAGGATAGCCAGACATAGCCATCACTGGACCGTGATTAGGGCCACGATCTTTCGTATACTTGGAATCAATGAGGGGGTTAGATTTTGTTTTATTCTCTTCAGCCAACCGTTTTGCTGCTTGCTTTGGCGTTTCTGTTGGTGCCGTTTGTACAGCTGCACTTAATGTGCGCTGTTGTACATCTACAGGATGTCCATTAGGATATTCTTGGTTAACTGTAACTGCTAGAGATGTTGTAGTGGCGCCAACTGCTAAAACAGTAGCTAACATTAATGTTTTTGTATGCTGTTTCATAATTTATCCTTTCTAATATGTATCTCTATTAATTATATGAGATTATACAATTATTACAAGGAATTACTTACTATTTATTCCTATATGGCTGTATCAATATGATTAATAGCCAAATCCATATCTAAGATTACCCGCAGTTGAGATAGGTACACCATTCTCCATTGCAGGCTTAAAGCTAGCCTGGTATGCGGCTGCAATAGCATATTGATCCAATTCACTATTATCACTAGATACAACTGATACATCTGCAACATTACCACTTTCATCAACTACAACACGTACGGTAACGCTACCCTGAACGCCTCGTTTTTGTAAATCAGCAGGGAATTTAGGTTGTGGCTGACTCAATAACTGAGCGCCATGAGTTTCACCAACTGGTGTTTCCCGTTTTTCATCCTGACCTGGTTGTCCTGGTGTATCAACACCAGTCTCATCTTTACCCGGGCCACCTGGGCCAGTATTCGATGCATCTGATGGAGTATTTGAATTATTCGTCGGCTGATTAGATGTTGGGTTCGTTGGTTGAGTCTTATTAATATCCTTCAGTCCCTCTTCCACAGGAACACCATCTGTCATCTGTTTGACTTGCTCTGGTGTTGGCGGTGTAGGGATCTCCACCTTCTGCGGTTTTGGCGCTGCAATTTTCGGAGATTTTTCAGATTCACCCACTTCTGTGATGAAAGCTAATTCTACTGGTTCTGGTTTAGCGTCAGGCTCTGGAGCTGCATATTGCATATACGCTGCTGCACCGGCAAAAAGTGCAAAGTTAATAAGAAGCGATGCCGCAAAGGATGTTTTCCATTTTGCCATAGGGCACCTCCTTACTTACTTTCAGTAGCAATAGCAATTTTTGTAATATTCATTTGTTTTAATGTATCAAGTACTTGTACGAAACCGCCATATTGAGCCGCTTGGTCAGCACGCAATACAATTGTCAATTCTTGACCTTTTGCTTGTTCGATTTGAAGGTATTTGATCATACCATCCAAATTTGTTTTTGTTGTTTCTACATAAATACTGCCATCAGCGGTTACAGTAATAGGTACCTTTTTCTGAATATCTACCTTCGCAGATTGTGCGATAGGCATATTAATAGGTACGGATTTTTGAACAACCATGGACAACATGCTCATCATAAAGAATACGAGCAAGAAGAAAATGATATCAATCATAGGGATAATCATTAATCTCGGTTTGTTCGTAGTACGTAAACTTCTAAGCTGCATTATTGTCACCTACCAATGCTGTCATGTATACGGCGCCGATTTCTTCCATTTCAGCTACAAGATTATCTTGACGTTGTACTAAGTATGCATGAATAACAAGAGCGATGATCGCTACAATAAGACCAGTTGCCGTAGCGATGAGGGCTTCACCTACACCACCAGTGATAGCGAATGGCTCGCCATCAGAAATGGACAATACGCTAAAGGAACCAATCATACCAGTTACAGTACCAAGCAAGCCGAGCAATGGTGCCAATGTAACGATTGTTTCAAGGTAGTTCAAGTAAGCACGAAGGGATGCTGCGATGGAACCCGCTGCACCTTGTAATGCTTGAGTTTGTTTTTCTACATCATGAGGTTGAGATGCGGCAGTTTTCACTAGTTTAGCGGCTACCCCACCATCTTCTTCACATACATCGCGAAGTTCTTTCCATTGACCAGCCACAACTAATTCAGATACTTTTGTACGCAATGTGTCCATGTCGGATTTTGCTGCGTTGTACGTGCGTACACGTTCTACTAAAATCGTGATAGCAATAATAGAACAGATAAGTAACGGATACATTACTAGGCCGCCTTGATGAAATAACTCCAATACTTGCATTGTGAAACCTCCTACGGTAAAACAAAATCAATCATATCAAAAAACAATTTAAAATCGAAACTAAAGTACAAATTAAAAACTATGGGATACGCCCGCTACAAAGTGACGTTCCGGCATCGCATAGGAGCCTGGAGAACCTGCAAATGCAGATGCACTAGTTTCATAGTGTTCGTTAGTCAAGTTGAATCCTTTTACGTAGAACTTAGTATTTGGAGTCCATTGGTAATTTACATTCATATCCACCAAGAAATAACGGTTGTCTGTGTAACGAGTTGTGGAACGACCAGTTACATATGTAAGGTTCGCAGTTGCATTCCAACGAGATTTATCAAATGTCACACCTAAGGAATAACCATTTGGACGAGTGTTACGTAGGTCTAAATCATCATTAATTTCAATTTTGCTGTAGTCATAACCAGCACGTAAACGCCAGTTATCGTTAACTTTATAGTTAGCGGATAGACTCAAACCTTGACGATCTTCTTCGTCAACATTGTAATAACGAGTTACGCCATTCCAAGCCCAGTTCAAGGCATCTTTCACTTTGGATTTGTATACGCTAGCAGATACATTCAATTTATCATTGATTTTGCTATCTACACCCAATGTAATTGTTCTAGATGTTTCTTGTTCTAAATCTTCATTCCCTTTCATATAAGGAGTGTCTGCATAACGCATTTTCAATGTAGGGTTATTAACAGCTGTGCCATAGGACAAGTATGCATGAGTATCGTTGCTGATACGTTTGTTCAAACCGACATGGTATGTCCAGTCCCCGCCGTAATCGCTATGATGTTCATAACGGCCGCCCATATTGGTGGACCAACCATCGCCTAATTCCCAACGATCTTCCGCAAATACTGCTTTTGTGATAGCAGAACGGTCCATTGTGGAGCCATCATTATTTTCCCATAAATTTTGGTCTTCCCACATAAAACCGCCTACCAAATTATGATTGCCCAACTTCCAGTCTTTTTGACCTTCAAATGTGTAGCCAGTCAAATCATGGCTATATGGTGTACCTGCAAATGGGGATTCAGTTTGGTCATTAATACGAGACAAGCGCAAGAATGTACCTTCACCATTATTTTTTTGGTTGAAAGTATATGTCAAACCAAGGTCAACGATAGTGGAATCAATTTTGGAACCATTACCATAGGATGCACCTGTATCAACATCAGACAAGTAAATACCATAACCATCTTTTGCATGAGTACGAGCAAAATCAAATGTAGCACGGTCATCACCAAAGAAATGATCATAACGGAATGTCATTTCTTCACGGTCTAGATAGCTATCTTGGAATTCGTGAGAGTCGCCTTTTGCATTTTTATAGTCATAATTGTCTCTTTTTTGTTTAGAGTATGTAATCATATAACGATTATCTTCGTCACCACCAGAATGAACAATAGAGCCTAAACGGTGATTCCATGTGCCATATTCAGCTGTCAATGTAGTTTTAGTCTCTGGAGTTGGTGTTTTAGTGATAATGTTGATAACACCAGCCACAGCCTTTTGACCGTACAATGCAGAGTTAGGTCCACGAACCACCTCAATATGGTCCACATTATCCATAGGAATTTGATTCATATCTACTGCATTATCGTTGCCAGATACAGTTAAATGATCAAAATTGATACGACGGCCATTCACCATTACCAATACACGAGTATCGCCATTCAATACTGGGTATGCAGCAGAACCATGATCTACTACGTCAACACCAGCAGCTTGTAACGCTTCGGACATTTCAGTATAGTTACCATCTTCAATAGTCTCATTATTAATAACGGTAATATTCGCAGCTACATCTTTAACGTCTGTTTTTACACGAGTACCGGTTACGATAGTCTCGCCAAATAAAACATCTTCCGCATTTACTACTGTGAAAGTTGGCAATACACTGACCACCAACGCACCCATTACTAAGCCTTTTAACATTGTTTTACGCATTTGTGTCTCCTTACAAAAATACAACACATAATAATTTATGTCTTACACTCTGGCCACAACCAGCCCTGCTCTCTACAGTGAGGATAAAACTATCTATGTTCTATGACCATACATTGTATCAGCATCATTTATCACTGCCGTCCTACAACAATCTTAGGTAACATACTACATATTCTTCCGAGCCACTTGGCCATTATTTTCATCAGAGACTTGTACTTACAAACTTATTCTAGGCCCGTAGCAATCGTTTCTAACGCATCTACTACACGGCCATTCCCATTATTCACTTCTGCAAATGGTACGGGAACAATCTTTTTATTCTGAACGGCACGCATATGCTTGAGATTTACATCCTCTAACAGCGCTTGCGTAGCCACTTCTTTAAACTTTATAGGATCCGCTATATCTGTATATACGACGAACACGATGTAATCTGGGTCATATGCCAAAATGCGTTCTGGCCCTACCGTCATCATATCTGTATCCGTAATATTCTGACCGCCTGCCTTATGTACAATATCATCAATAATATATGGCTTTCCATATACGCTATAACTACTATTGCCATAGGACTGCAGAATTAACACAGATGGTCGCTCAGATTTTCCAGCTACCTTATCGGCCACCGCTTGCACACGGTCCTGTAAACCTTGCTTATACGCCGTTGCTTGTTCCTCTATGTGAAAGATACGTCCCACATCGTCGATAAATGGATATACCGTCGATTCTATGGTTGGTTTACCCTTACGTACCGTTGCCGGCACAATATAGGTTTCCACACCACGACCAAACCAGTTGCGAATATCACCTAGTGAACTTGGTTGAAAGTGATGCGACCAGCCCATAATCAAATCAGGTTTTAAGGCTGTTACTTCTTCCCGAGTTGGCACAAACGGTGCCTCCAATTTTGGGATTCCATCATAAGCAGTCGCTAATTCTGGTGGTTCTGCCCCATAGGGAGCAATTGTGGCAATCACTCGTTCTTGCAGGCCGAGCGTAATTAGTAATTCTGTGGCACCAGGGTAGGTAACAAGAACCCTTTGAGGATTCACATATGGCAAATCAATATCATGACCTTCTCCATCATAATTTTGGACCATCACCGTATTAATATCTTGCTTAGTACTATTGATATCAGATATACCCGTACCATTAGTAAAGCTAAACCACAATATAGCGCCTATTGCACCGTTGGATACTACACCTTGAGATAAATCTGATAATGATTTGATAATCTTTGTTACACCACTCATAGGGACTCCCTATGAGCCACTACATTTGCTGATGCACTCTGGATAGATACACCTGCTGATACACTACTATCGCCATCTATACTAGCGCCTCTGTGAATACTATTCTCAACATGTAACTGTCCATACGCCCTTGGCTCTACACGATAGCGTACAAATGGAATATGATGTTCATCCACCTCAACGCTGGATTCCACCCCATAGACGGTACGTAATGTATCTACCGTCACCACCTCAGCCGGCGTACCCATTTTCTGGATAACCCCATCTTTTAACACGCAGATACGATCACAAAACGCTGCAGCTAGATTCATGTCATGCAGGGCTGCCACGATACCAACACCAAGACCTTTAACAATTTTTAAGAGTTCCAACTGATATTTAATATCCAAATGATTAGTTGGTTCATCGAGGATCAGATACTCTGGCTCCTGCACTAACGCTCTCGCTAGTAAACCGCGTTGTTGTTCACCACCAGACAGCGTGTTAAAGGATCGTTCTCGTGCCTGCCACATCCCAACACGTTCTAACGCCTCGCGAGCCATGTTGTAATCTTCTTCTGTATCATCTTCAAAGCTTTTCTTGTAAGGCGTACGGCCCATTAAAGCAATATCTAACACAGTAAAATCAAAGTCCATACGGTTAAATTGCCCCATAACAGCAATTTTCTGAGCTGCATTCTTCAGATTGATTTCTTTCATCGGCACATTGTCCATGAAAATTTGACCACTCTGTATGGGATTCACACGATATAAATGTTTTAGCAAGGTAGATTTCCCACACCCATTAGGGCCAATGAGTCCCACAAACTCATGACCACCTAAAATCAGAGAGATGTCTTTCAAAATTTGGCGTCCCCCAATACTGAAGGCCAAGTGTTCGATTCTAATTTCTTGCATATTAACCTCCAAAATTTTTGGAATTGCCAAAGAGCAATTTCATAAGTAAAGGAGCACCCATCAAGGCTGTGATAATACCGATTGGCAAATCACCGGATGGCAAAAGCACGCGACTGAGCAAATCAGCAAGTACCAAGAAAATAGCTCCAAACAAAATGACCGCCGGTAATAATTGACGATGTCCGGCCCCCACGAAGGACCGTACCATATGTGGAATTACAAGACCAACGAAACCGATAATACCGCATTGCGAAACTAATACACCGGTTAATAACGCGATCAATGCCATATAAATACGACGTTGTTTTGTCGCATCAATACCCAGTGTTACCGCCGCCTCTTCACCAAGTAGCAATGCATCAAGATTACGAACTTGGGATAGGAAGTAGGCACACATTAGGGCTACTACAAGAACGGGTAAAAACAAACCACTCCATTTCGCGTCCGCCAAAGAACCCATAGTCCAAAATGCAGCACTCTGCATGCCTTCTGCATCAGCAGCCATATAGATAATAAAATTGGAAATGGCTGTACATAATGCACTCACCACAGCACCGGCGAGAATCAAACGAACCGTAGACAATCGCTGACGAATACCGGCTAGTAATAGTACGCCTAAGGTAGCCACAATAGCACCGATGAAAGCACCACTAGCCACCCCCAATGTAATACCATGTACTGTCAGCATGCCCCCTAACAAAATAGCAACGACCGCACCTACGGATGCACCAGATGCGATGCCAAGGATAAATGGTTCTGCCAATGGATTTTGTACCGAAGCTTGCATAACAAGACCAGCTAAGGCCAAGCCGGCTCCAGACACAGCTGCGAGAATCACTCGAGGCGTTCTAATCTCCCAAATAATATCCTGAACTGCTAAGGATACGGTATTAATACTATCCGTATTAATGATTTTGGATTTCAATATATTCCATACATCTATAGGTGCTACCGATACACTCCCAACGCCAATAGCCACAATACTAATTAAATACAATGCAATAATCAAACCCCATCGCACTATCATAGTTTTATTTTTCGTTAGATACATACAAGTCAAGTCCATAATCCTGTGTAAAATACTATACAATGTTTTACCGGTCACTCATTGATTAAACTTAATATATTTTCTTGTAGAACTGAGCCATTCATCATGAAGGTCCATAAGGACAGCTC